>NZ_JAPYKP010000003.1:0-117409 GCF_037179725.1 Mesorhizobium sp. Cs1321R2N1
TCTCGACGCAGCGGCGTCAGACGGGCATTCTTGTGGATGTTCATTCGGACCCTCCGATCTGTACTGAAGCCTGGTAACTCCAGTCTCCTCGGTCCGGTCCGAATGGACAACCTCCCGAAAGCTCACATCTAGGCCATGGAAGCTGCATTGTGCGACTGCGATTGGCGGAATCTCGATCAGGACACCAAGGTGTTTCTCCGACAACAGGTTGGCGCCGGCCAAGTCTTGGGGACGGCGTTACGCACGCCTCGCTGATCCGTTGGCCGCGGTCGTCCGACGATGAAACACGACACGGGATTTTGAACGCGCCGACCGCCTGAACACGGGAACCTGCCAGGCCTGTTGGTTGATTTTTCAGACAAAACATGCTGCTTGTCCCGCTCATGAAGACACTGTGTATGATGGCCGTGGCGTCCTTGGCCCTGGCTTTTCCGGCCAGCGCCATGGACAGCGCCCTGCGCGCCGGCCTCCTGAAACTCGACCCGCAAACTCGCCTCGAACAACGTTGCGACGCCGAAATCCTCGACCGCATCTCTCATGACGACCGCAAGTTCAAGGCCGACCGCGTCGTCGCATACGCCTTCGCGACGCCAGAGATGAGCGCCGACGCGATCCGGAGCCCCGGTGCGGCGTTCCGCAGCAAGGGACAATGGTACCGGCTGAAATTCAAATGCCAGACGGGGCCGGACCATATGGACGTTCTCCAGCTCCGCTATCGGATCGGGGATGAGATCCCGGAAACCGACTGGGCGAAGTACAATCTCTACGATTAGGTTCTCGCGGGCTCGCACCGGCATCTGGCTGCAGTCGGCGGCTGTTGAGAATCTCGCGTGGTTCCACCGCCACGAAAATGGTTTTCCAGCGTTGTCCGGTGCCGCGACTTGACGCCAGCGGACCATGCCTTTAGGCCCGTTTGGACGATCGACGACGAACACTCGACGAAGGGCTTCCAGGTCGATGGAAATTTTTACCACCGCGGGCTTTTCGGCTCTTCTTCAGGTCATCGCTATCGATCTTGCCCTCGCGGGCGACAATGCCATTGTCATCGGCCTCGCGGCGGCCGGCCTACCGGTCAGCCAACGCAAGCGAGCCATTCTTGTCGGCATCGCGGCTGCCACCGTTCTTCGCATTTTCTTCGCCTTGATCACGCAATGGCTGCTGACCATTGGTCCCATGCTGCTTATCGGTGGCGGCCTGCTTCTGCTGTGGGTTTGCTGGAAGATGTGGCGCGAATTGCGTGTCAGCCACGACGACGAGCGCGACGCCACCGAAGCGCTGTCGAACGGCGACTTCGACAAGGATGGCGTCGTCGGCGGCAAGGGGCCCAGCAAGACCTTCTCGCAAGCCGCCTGGCAGATCGTCATTGCCGACGTGTCGATGTCGCTCGACAATGTCCTTGCCGTGGCGGGCGCGGCCATGAACCATCCGACGGTACTGATTGTCGGACTGGCGTTGTCGATCGCGTTGATGGGCTTTGCCGCGTCGTTCGTCGCGCGCCTGCTGCACAAATACCGCTGGATTGCCTATGTCGGCCTGATCATCATCCTCTATGTCGCGGTCAAGATGCTGCTTGATGGGGCCGTGCAGCAATTCCCCGATCATTTCGCTTTTTTGGCACCCTGGTTCGGATCGGGAGGCCACTGAGCCACCCTGATGGCGTGGACCTGCCCATCGACAGGTTTGCTTGATTGCTGAACCCGTGCTATTGCGCCGCGCGTATTGGCTCCGGCCATGCCCACAGACCGACATTTACAGCGACTTGAGGCCGGGGCACCGTTTCGGCCCGTGCCCCCATTGGAAACTTGCCTATGTCCGCCCCTCGCGTCAGTTTCGTCAGCCTTGGATGCCCGAAGGCGCTCGTGGATTCCGAGCGCATCATCACGCGTCTGCGGGCCGAGGGCTACGAGATCGCCCGCAAGCATGACGGCGCCGATCTCGTTGTCGTCAATACCTGTGGTTTCCTTGATTCCGCTCGCGACGAGTCGCTCAACGCCATCGGCTCCGCGCTTTCGGAAAACGGCAGGGTCATCGTCACCGGCTGTCTGGGCGCCGAGCCGGACGTGATCCGCGAGAAGCACCCCAACGTGCTGGCGATCACGGGGCCGCAGGCCTATGAGAGCGTGATGGCCGCCGTCCATGAGGCTGCCCCTCCCTCGCACGATCCCTATATCGACCTCCTGCCGCCGCAGGGCGTCAAGCTGACGCCGCGCCACTATGCCTATTTGAAGATTTCGGAAGGCTGCAACAACCGTTGCACCTTCTGCATCATCCCGGCACTTCGCGGAGATCTCGTTTCGCGGCCGGCGGCCGATGTGCTGCGGGAAGCCGAAAAACTGGCCAAGGCCGGCGTCAAGGAACTCCTCGTCATCTCGCAGGACACCAGCGCCTACGGCATCGACATCAAGTACCAGACGTCCATGTTCGGCGACCGCGAAGTGCGGGCGAAATTCCTCGATCTCTCGGAGGAGCTGGGCAAGCTCGGCATCTGGGTTCGCATGCATTATGTCTACCCCTACCCGCATGTCGCCGACGTCATCCCCCTGATGGCCGAGGGAAAAATCCTTCCCTATCTGGATATCCCCTTCCAGCATGCCTCGCCGCAGGTGCTGAAGAACATGCGCAGGCCCGCCCACGGCGAAAAGACGCTTGAGCGCATTCGCGGCTGGCGCGACGTGTGCCCGGATCTCGCCATCCGCTCGACCTTCATCGTCGGCTTCCCCGGCGAAACGGACGACGATTTCGAGATGCTGCTCGATTGGCTGGATGAAGCGAAAATCGATCGCGCCGGCTGCTTCAAATACGAGCCGGTCAGAGGCGCCCGTTCCAACGACCTTGGGCTCGAGCAGGTTCCGCAGGAGATCAAGGAAGCGCGCTGGCATCGCTTCATGCAGCGCCAGCAGAAGATCTCGGCGACGCAGCTTGCCAGGAAGGTCGGCAAACGGCTGCCGGTGCTGATCGACGAAGCGCACGGGAACTCGGCAAAGGGCCGCACCAAATATGACGCGCCTGAGATCGACGGCTCGGTCCACATCCAGTCGCGCCGGCCGTTGCGCGCCGGCGATATCGTCACCGTCAAGGTCGAGCGCGCCGACGCCTATGATCTCTACGGTTCGGCCGTCTGACCCTTCCTCGCTTTTCCGACAAATGAAAAGGGCGCCTCGCGGCGCCCTCTCCATATCGAAATGTGATCCACCGCTTATTGCGGCAGCTTGTCGTCGACGCCCTTGACGTAGAAATTCATGCCGAGCAGTGTGCCGTCGTCGGCGACCTCGCCGTCCTTCAGCCATGCCGAGCCGTCCTGCTTGGCGATCGGTCCGGTGAAGGGATTCCAGCCGCCGGCGATCTTCTTTTCGGTCGCTTCGGCCATCGCCTTCACGTCATCAGGCATGTTGGTGTAGGGCGCGAGCTTGACCGCGCCGTCCTTGATGCCGAGCCAGACATTGTCCGGCTTCCAGCTGCCGTCGATGGCTGCCTGCACGCGGCTGATATAATAAGGGCCCCACTCGTCGGTCAGCGAGGTCAGCTGCGCGTTCGGCGCGAACTTGATCATGTCGGACGACTGGCCGAAGCCGTGCAGCTTGCGCTCTTCGGCCACCTGCAGGGCAGCGGTCGAGTCGGTGTGCTGGACGATGATATCGGCGCCCTGGTCGAACAGAGCCTTGGCGGCGTCGGCTTCCTTGCCCGGATCGAACCACGAGTTCACCCAGACGATCTTGGCCTTGAAGTTCGGATTGATCGATTGCGCGCCGAGCATGAAGGAGTTGATGCCCATCACCACTTCGGGGATCGGGAAGGAGACGATGTAGCCGGCGACGCCGGACTTCGATTCCTTGGCGGCGATCTGGCCGAGCACGTAGCGGCCTTCATAGAAGCGCGCATTGTAGATGCCGAGATTGTCCCCGGTCTTGTATCCGGTGGCGTGCTCGAACATCACCTTGGGAAACTTCTTGGCGACCTTCACTTCGGCGTCCATGAAACCGAACGAGGTGCCGAAGATGATCTTGCAGCCTTCGCGCGCCAGACGCTCGAAAGCCCGGTCGGCGTCGGGGCCTTCGGAGACGTTCTCCAGATAGGCGGTTTCGACCTTGTCGCCGAGAGCTTTCTCGACCTCGAGGCGGCCCTGGTCGTGCTGGTAGGAATAGCCGAAATCGCCGATCGGGCCGGTATAGACCCAGCAGGCCTTCAACTTGTCGGCGGCCTCTGCGGACGCCGCCAGCGACAAAGCCGCTGTCGTCGTCATCAGGGCAATAAGCAGTTTTTTCATTGTGTTACCTCTCTGTGTTAAGCCTTGGAGCTTCCCGTCTTTTTGTTGTTGTCAACGATCCGGAACGAATGGCTGCCCCAGGGAGGCCGGCGTGTTCATCATCGTCAGACGCTTGTTGCGCGAGATTAGAACGAGAACCACGACGGTTGCCAGATAGGGCAGAGAAGAAAGCATCTGCGAGGGCACCGGAATGCCAAAAGCCTGTGCATGAAGCTGGCCGATCCAGACCGCGCCGAAGATATAGGCGCCGGCCAGCACCCGCCACGGCCGCCAGGATGCGAACACCACCAGTGCGAGCGCGATCCAGCCGCGGCCAGCGGACATGTTCTCGACCCACTGCGGCGTATAGACCAGCGACAGATGCCCGCCGGCAAGACCGGCGCAAGCGCCGCCGAAGATGACCGCCAGGTAGCGGTAGCGGATGACCTTGATGCCGAGCGCATGCGCCGATGTGTGGCTGTCGCCGATCGAACGCAGCGTCAGCCCGGTACGCGTCTTGAACAGAAACCACATTACCGCAGTCGTCAGCGCGATCGAAATGTAGAACACAGGGTCCTGGCCAAAGAGCAGCCTGCCCACGACCGGAATCGAGCTGAGGCCGGGAATGTCGAGATTGGGCAGCCTGACGCCAGGCTGGCCGACGAAGCGCGTTCCCATCATGCCGGAGAGGCCGAGCCCGAGCAGCGTCAGTGACAGGCCGGTCGCCACCTGGTTGGTGGCCAGCGACAGCGTCATGACGGCAAACAGCAGGGAGAAAAGCGCTCCCACGGCGATCGCCGCCAGCAGGCCGATCCAGGGCGACCCGGTCAGATAGCCGGCTCCGAAGCCGCCGACGGCGCCCATGACCATCATGCCTTCGACACCGAGATTGAGCACGCCGGAGCGCTCGACCACCAATTCGCCGATCGCCGCGATCAAAAGCGGCGTCGCCGCCGTTGCGATGGTCAGGAGGATGTTGACGGTAATGTCCATCAGCGGGCTTCCTTCAACTTTGGCGCGGCCTCGAGCTTCGCGGGGGCTTCCTGTTTGGTCAGCGCCAGGCCGATCAATCGGATGCGGTAATGAATGAGCGTGTCGCAACCGAGCACGAAGAACAGCAGCATGCCCTGGAACACCCTCGCCACCTTGTCGGAAATGCCGAGCGCGCTTTGCACCGCCTCGCCGCCGAGATAGGTCAGCGCCAGAACCAGGCCCGCGGCGACGATGCCGAGCGGATTGAGGCGGCCAAGGAAGGCCACGATGATGGCGGTGAAGCCATAGCCGGGCGAAATCACGGGCTGCAGTTGCCCAATGGCACCGGAGACTTCCGAGATGCCGGCAAGGCCGGCCAGCGCGCCCGAAAGCAGGAAGGCGAAGAACACCATGCGGTTCAGGCCGAAGCCGGCGAACCGCCCTGCCCTCGGACTGGAGCCCAGCACGCGGACCTCGAAACCCTTGAGCATGCGGCCCATCAGGATCCAGATCAGCACCGCCGCAACCAGGGCGAAGACGAAGCCCCAATTGGCTCGCCCGGCATCGGGCATCAGCTCCGGCAGCACGGCCGAGTCGCCGAACTGGATCGTCTGCGGAAAGCCGTGTCCCTGCGGATCGCGCCAGGGACCGCGCACCAGCCAGTCGAGGAACAGCTGCGCGACATAGACCAGCATCAGGCTGGTCAGGATCTCGTTGGTATTGAACCGGGTCTTCAGCAAGGCCGGGATCGCCGCGTAGGCCGCACCGCCGACCATGCCGAGCAGAAGCATCAGCGGCAGCACCAGCGGGCCTTCGAATTGCGGAAACAGCACGGGAATGATGGAACCGAAGATTGCGCCGAAGATGAACTGGCCTTCGGCGCCGATGTTCCAGATGTTGGCCTTGTAGCAGACCGACAGGCCGACAGCGATCAGGATCAGCGGCGCGGCCTTGATTGCCAGTTCATGCAATTGCCAGACTTGGCTGATCGGCTCGATGAAATAGATCTTGAATGCGTTGAGCGGGTTGACGCCGAGCAGCGCGAACATAATGGCTCCGGCGATGATGGTGAGCGCGAAGGCGATGAACGGCGACAGCATCGAAAACAGCGCCGAGCGCTGCGGGCGTTTGACGAGTTCGAGGCGCATCATGCCGTCTCCAGCGTGTGTTCGGCGTGGCCGGGTTCGGCGCCGCCCATCAACAGGCCGACCTTCTCGAAAGTCGCCTCGGCGATCGGCATCGGCCTGGACAATTCGCCATTGTGCATGACCGCGATCGCGTCCGATATCTCGAACAGCTCGTCCAGATCCTGGCTGATCACCAGTACTGCCGATCCGCTGCGAGAGAGCTCGATCAGGGCCTGGCGGATGTGGGCGGCGGCACCGGCGTCGACGCCCCATGTCGGCTGGTTCACCACCATGACGCTTGGCCGGCGGTCGAGTTCGCGGCCGACGATGAATTTCTGCAGATTGCCGCCCGAAAGTGCCGCTGCTTCGGGATCCGGCGCGCTTTTGCGCACATCCATCGCCTCGATGATGCGTTGCGAAGCGGCGTAGACGGCGCCGCTCCTGACCATGCCACCGGTGCCGACAAAGGCCTTGCCGTCCGTGGCGTGGCGCGACAGCAGGAGGTTTTCCGAGAGTTTCATGCGCGGCGCGGCACCATGGCCGAGACGCTCCTCCGGCACGAAGGCAGCCCCCAGCAGGCGCCGCCCAGTAATGGTGAGGCCGCCGGCGTCCTTGCCACGGATGCGCACCGAGGCGGTATCCTGCTGCAAAACCTCGCCGGAGACGGATTCGAAGAACTCGCCCTGGCCATTGCCGGCAACGCCGGCAATGCCGATCACCTCGCCGGCGCGGACATTGAGGCTGATGTTCTTGAGCGGAATGGAAAACGGCGTTGCCGGCTTGCGGTTGAGGTCGCGGATTTCGAGCAGCGGCTGCGCGGTTTCGATCCCCTCGACCGGCGCCCGCACCACGGCCTGCACCTCGCTGCCGACCATCATGCGGGCGAGCGATGAGGCTGTCTGCTCGCGCGGATTGCAGTGACCGACCACCTTACCATGCCGCAGCACCGTGGCGCGGTCGCAGATGCGTTTGACCTCTTCGAGCCGGTGCGAAATGTAGAGGATCGATTTGCCTTCCGAGCGCAACCGTTCCAACGTCTCGAACAGCTTGTCGGCCTCCTGTGGCGTCAGTACCGATGTCGGCTCGTCCAGGATGATCAGTTGTGGCGTCTGCAGCAGGCAGCGGATGATCTCGATGCGCTGGCGCTCACCGACCGAAAGATCGCCGACCAGCGATTCCGGATCGAGCGGCAAGCCGTAACTGTAGGAAAGCGCCCTCGCCTTGGCCGCGATGCTGCTGATCGGCGAGCCGTCATCCAGCGACAGCGCGATGTTCTCGGCCGCCGTCAGCGCCTCGAACAGCGAAAAATGCTGGAACACCATGCCGATGCCGAGCTTCTTGGCGGCGCCAGGGCTGGTGATCCGCACCGCCTGGCCATTCCAGAAAATCTCGCCCGAATTGGGCTCCAGCGAGCCGAACAGCATCTTGACCAGCGTCGACTTGCCGGCGCCGTTCTCGCCGAGCAAAGCGTGGATTTCACCTCTGGCGATGTTGAGGTCGATATGGTCGCACGCTGTCAGCGTGCCGAATATCTTGGTCAGGCCACGAACCTCAAGCAGGTTCGCCCCATCATGATTTGCACTCACAGTGCCTCCCATCCGGATTACCGGACATGTTCTGTGTTCCCGCAAGCATCGTATGCGCGGCCGGCTCTCGTGCGAAAGCAGCACCCGACTTGAAAGAGCTTCAAGAATTTCAGCGGAAACTCAAGGGTAAAGATTAGCCCTTCCCGCACAAGGATACGGCTGGCCGGCTTTCCGTGCAAACCATGCCCGCCGCTGCGGCAGGACGCTGAAAACCCAGGCAGACTGTCGTCAGGGAACCAGGACGGTCGTGCCTGTCGTTCTGCGTCCTTCAAGATCCTGATGTGCCTTGCCCGCGTCCTTCAGCCCATAGCGCTGATTGATCTTAATCTCGACAGCACCACTGAGCACAACCTCGAACAGTGCGGCGGCGGAGGCGTCGAGGTCCTCGCGTTTAGCATTGTAGACGAACAGCGTCGGCCTCGTGGCGAACAGCGAGCCCTTCTGCGCCAGCAGCGACATCGAAAACGGCGGGATGGGTCCGGAAGACTGCCCAAAGCTGACGAACATACCGAGCGGCTTGAGGCAGTCGAGCGAGGCCGGAAATGTATCGTTGCCCACGGAATCATAGACAACGTCGCATTTCCTGCCGCCGGTGATCGCGGCGACGCCGGCGACGAAATCCTGCTCCTTGTAGTTGATGACGTGATCGAAGCCGTGTGCCTTGGCCAGTTCGATCTTATCGGCAGAGCTGGCGGTGCCGATGACCGTCGCCCCGAGATGCTTCGCCCACTGGCCCAGAATGAGCCCGACGCCGCCGGCTGCTGCATGAAACAGGATCGTGTCGCCTGCCTTCACCTTGAAGGTCCGGCGCAGCAGATATTCCGCGGTCATGCCCTTCAGCATCATGGCGGCCGCCTGTTCGTCGCTGATGCCGTCCGGCACCTTGACGACCTTGCTGGCATCGATGACGCGCTCTTGCGCATAAGCGCCCGTCGTCACGGCATAGGCAATCCGGTCGCCGGGCTTCAGCCAGTCGACGTCCTGGCCGACTTCCAGCACCACGCCGGCGGCTTCGCTGCCCGGAATAAGCGGAAACCCTCCGGGCGGCGGATAGAGGCCCGAGCGATGATAGACATCGATGAAGTTGAGACCGATCGCGGTATGCCTGATCAGGATCTGGCCCGAACCCGGCTGGCCGGGATTGGCGTCTTCATAGGTCAGGACTTCCGGGCCGCCATTGGCATGGATGCGGATCGCTTTGGACATGGACGGGATTCCTTGAAGAGCGGCTGGTCAGGCCTTTTTGGCGCCGAGGTTTGGAAAGAACTGCATGAGGCCACCAATGGTTGCAAGGTAGAGCCCGGTAACGGTAATGCCGATCTTGGTGAAGGTGCCGACCTGCTCGCCCAGCACGCCGATCTGGTCGTAGAAAGCGGCGAGCGCCGCTTGCGCGAGCGCAAGCGCGCCAAAGGCGCACCACAACAGTGTCATGCCGAGATTGATCGGCCGCAGCCGCTCCACCCGCACCGGATGGATGAAGTTTATCGGGACAAAAGTCAGAATACCGGCCACCACGACCACCGCGAACGAAACCCATTGTCCCGGTTCGATGACGAATAGAGTGAACACCACCATGTTCCACACCACGGGGAATCCCTTGAAGAAGTTCTCCTTCGTCTTCATGCCGGTGTCGGCATAGTAGATCGCGCTCGACACGACGATGATGGCGGCCGAAAGGAACGAGAGGCCTTCGCCCATGAAGCCCCGTTGGTAGAGCGCGAAGGCCGGGATCAGCACGTAGGTCACATAGTCGATAATGTTGTCGAGGAGTTCGCCGGACCAGGTCGGCAGGATTTCCTTGACCTCCAGCTTTCGGGCGATCGGCCCATCGATGCCATCGACGAACAGCGCCAGTCCGAGCCACCAGAACATGGCAGTCCAGCGCTCCTCGCTCGCCGCAACCAGCGACAGGAAGGCCAGGAACGAACCGGAGGCGGTCAGCAGATGCACCGAAAACGCGCGCGCCTGCGGCCAGGTGACCTTCTTCTTCGGTCGCGGAATTCGCTCGGTGATCTTCTCGGCGATTTTCCGGGCCTTTGTGTTCTTTCTCACGGGCCCCGCCAATCCAGCTTGCAGATTTCGGCCGAGCGGCCGGCGAAATTCCAGTTGCGGCCAAAGGCGCGCATCTTGCTCTTGTCGGACCTCGCCACGATGATCTCCGGCGCGATCCAGTATTCGGAATTCGTGATCACCGTATCCTTCTCGCGGTCCTTGCCCGCGATTGGCGTGACCGCCCCGTCGATGATCTTCGGTATCTGGAAAATACGCGTCTTGTCCCGCGTCTCGTAGGTGATCGGCACCTGTTCGACGCCCAGGAATTTACCGACGAGGATCGAGAGCAGCGACGTCGTCCCGCCGGCCTTGCCGGTGAAGATCTTGGTCAATGCCTTGACCGCGTAGACCGAGGCTCTGGTGTCGATGAACAAGCCCGCGGTCCAGTTGCCGCGGCTCATGTAACCGGGGATTTCCATGATCAGCCCAAGATTGAGGCCGGAGAGGTCGGCCTCGCCGAAATGGCCGGCATCGATACGAAAACCCGCCCAGGTCTGGCAATAGCCCTCGGTCGGAGGATGACTGCCAAGCGACAGCACGCAAGGACAAAAAACCGTGCAATTGCAGGAGAGTACGAGCTCTCCTTTCATTGCCCAGCTTTGATCTGCCATCGAATTTCCCCTCGTCATAGCGAGACTACTAGCAGCGCGGCTGCCCAGACAAGCAGTATCGCACCAGCCAGCCGGGTTGGAAGACTGCCCGTCGTCTGTTTTTCAATCAGGGTGAACACCCCGATCAGCGCCATCCAGAAGACATTCATCACGCCCACGGCGAACATCACCAGCATCAACGCCCAGCAACATCCCAGGCACCAGATGCCTTGCGCGGCGCCGAGCCGAAACACGCGGACGGTCTCGGCACTCCAGTTCGAAAACAGGATCGAGAACGGGTTCCGGCATTTCGTCAGGCAGGCCTCCTTGAGGCCGCTGAACTGGTAGAGGCCGGCAACCAGCAAGGCGAGCCCACCAGCAACGCCAAGCACCGGATCGAATATCCCGCCGGAGGCGGCGAATGCGTGGACAGCAAGTGTCAGTGCCGCAAACAGCATCGAGGCGGCAAGCCAGACGCAGAGGTAGCCGGCAACCAGCACCAGCGGATGGACGACTGATTCCCCCTTGATCCGCGCGGTATCGGCGATCTCGCAATAAATGCGGATCATTGGTGCCGCGGATGGCAGCATCGCGGCGATCGCCATGAGAAACCACATGAGGATGAGCGCCAGGGTATGCGGGCCGATGCTTGCGTCGAGCGGCGCTGGTGAAAGGCAAAGCGCGAAGAACCGTTCGAGGACGGCTGGTAACGGCAGTTGCGGCAAATTACGCAACAAGGCATCGCCTGGCGCGCTGATCTGGGTTTCGGCGCTGCGAATCGCCATCGCGGCTAGCAGCAGCCAGGCCAATGCGATGCTTGCACCGACGACGACGTTGACCGTCAAGCGCGGGTTGCGCGCGACGTTTGCCGTGGCGCGGCCGGCACGATCGAGGTGGCTGAAATCATCCTGTTGGCCGGTCATTCCACTCGAATGGGCCGAATCGCCGCGTTGATCAAGCCGCATGATCTGCCCTATATGCGTCTCTTGACTGGCAGGTCTGATGGCCGCCTCGTACAGCAAGCCGGAAACCGATCTTGGAGCATCAGGAAACAGCGCGGATACTGATCGCAGGCACGGGGCCGGCGGGATTGATCGCCGCACTTGCCTTCGCCGATGCCGGTTTTCCGGTGACGATTGCCGGGCCCGAGGTTTCGGCTCCCGATGGCCGCACCACGGCGCTCATGACGCCTGCGCTGAAAGTGCTCGAACGGCTGGGCGTGTTCCAGGACATCGTGCCCAAGGCCGCACCCTTGAAGGTGATGCGCATTGTCGATGCGACCGGCCGGCTGATCCGCAGTCCCGTCATCACTTTCCGCGCCAGCGAGATCGACGAGGAACAGTTCGGCCTGAATATGCCCAACAGCGTCCTTGGACCCGCGCTTGCCGGCAAGGTGGCGGCGCATTCCGGGATCGAATGGCGCAGATCGATGGTGAAGGCCTGGCATCTCGGCGGCGACAAAGCTCATGCCGCGCTGGCTGACGGCAGCGAGATCGATGCATCGCTTGCGGTCGCTGCCGATGGTCGGCTGTCGCCGGCCCGCGAGGCCGCCGGCATCTCGACGGCGGCGCGCGCCTACCCTCAGGCGGCGCTCGTCCTCAATTTTGGCCACAGCCGCGAACATGGCTTCACCTCGACGGAGTTCCATACCGAGACTGGCCCGTTCACCCAGGTTCCGCTGCCGGGCAATCGCTCCAGCCTTGTCTGGGTGGTCAAGCCCGAGACCGCCAGGGAGCTTGCCGCGTTGGACGATGCAACGCTCTCGCTGCGGATCGAACGAAAGATGCAGTCGATGCTCGGCCGGGTAATCGTGGAGCCGGGCCGCCAGATTTATCCATTATCGACGGTGACCCCTCTGCGTTTCGCGGCGCGACGGGTGGCGCTTGTCGGTGAAGCCGCGCACGTATTCCCGCCGATCGGTGCGCAAGGCCTCAACCTAGGCATCAGGGATATCGACGACCTGGTTGGAATCGCAACGGAAAATCGCGGAGACCCCGGCGCTGCCGAGACCCTTGCAGCCTACGATTTCAAACGCCGGCCTGACATCCTCGCGCGGAGTAGCGCGGTCAATCTGCTCAACGTGTCGCTTCTTTCCGATATGTTGCCGGCGCAAATGGCGCGTGGCGTCGGTCTCGGCGTGCTTGGTGGTTTTGCACCGCTTCGCGCCTTTTTCATGCGCGAAGGGCTGCGTCCCGGCAGCGGCTTTGCGGCCCTTGCGGGCGGCCTTCGGAAGCCGACGCGGCAGCGGTAGCGATTTTGCGGGCTTTGCCGCGGTACGTTCATCCAAAACCTTTGTTGCGCATTCCGTGTATTTTGAAGGCGCTCAGACGCCCGGGATTGAATTGATGCGGAGTCTGCGCCAAATAAAGTCAAGGAATTCAGTGGTGAGTACGATGAAAACGGCCAAATTCGCGATCGGACAGGTGGTTCGCCACCGGCTGTTCCCGTTCCGAGGCATTATTTTCGACGTCGATCCGCAATTCGCCAACACCGACGAATGGTACGAAGCCATCCCCGCCGACGTGCGGCCGCGCAAGGACCAGCCGTTCTACCACCTGCTCGCCGAGAATTCAGAAACCGAATACATCGCCTATGTCTCAGAGCAGAATCTGCTCGAGGATCAGTCGGGAGAACCCGTCCGCCATCCGCAGATCAAGGAAATGTTCGACAAGAAACCGGATGGGCGCTACGCGCCGAAACGGCAGTCCAGGCACTGACTCCGGCATACTGAGACGGACAGAAATGAAAAAGCGGGGCATGACCCCGGGGGCATGACCCCGCTTTTTTTGACTCGACAATGACCCGGTGGTGGATCAGTTCGCGGTCTTCGCCTTGTCCTGCTCGTCCTTGAGCTTCTTGGCGAAGTCCTGATTGTTCTTGGCGACGAAGTCCTGGAGCTTCTTCTGCCGGTCCTCGATGTCCGACTGCTGCAGCGGGGGGCCGTCATAGGCGCCGCTGAAGCCCTGCAGCGCGATCTTGATCGGGTTGGCCTGGTTCTGGAAATTGATCGAGGTCAGGGTGATCCCCTGACCCTTCTTGAACGAGGCGACGAGCTGGTCGGTCAGCGGCACTTCGGCCACGCAACGATCCGGGAAGCAGATAACATAGTCGAGCTTCTGCGCCTTGCCGGTGTCGATCTGCAGGCCGATGCCGGGAGGCACGAGGCGACCGGTCGGGACCGTCACCTGGAACACCTTGCGGTTCACCTTGCCCTTGAGCTCGATCAGGCTGACGCCGGTGACGAGCTGGCCATTGCCAGCGGTGACGATGTTCTGGACATTGCAGATGTCGACATCTTCCTGCTTGGTGCAGGCCTTGAACCAGCCCTGCGGAATCTGCGGCTGCTGCTGCGCGGAAGCAGAGGGAAGTCCTGCGCCGAGAAAGCCAACCACGCCTGCGGCCATGACCGACAGGCGGTACGCGTTGCTGTTCAGGCTCGTCATGTCGTGTACTTCCTCTCAATGATCCCGGGACCGGCTTCTTCGTGCCGTGTGGTCCAGCTACCTGTTGCCAAAATGAGGCAACAGAATGACTTCGGACGGCGTGTTACACTGCAAGCGGCGTCGAATCCAGCCCGCCCACTTGTAATTCTTGACGACGCCATTGGCCGCCACGCAGTTGCCCCATGCTAGGGTGCGGACCGAATCATCAAGCCGACCTGTTAAGGAGACGGTCATGGGCCGCGTTCTTGTTTGGCTGGTCACCGCACTATCGTTTTTCACTCTGTCGTCGCCACCGGCGCTGTCGGAGCCGAAATACGCGATTGCGATGCAGGGCGAACCGGCCCTACCACCGGAGTACACCCATTTCAGCTACGTCAATCCCGACGCTCCGAAGCGTGGCAGCATCACTTATTGCGTCGTCGGCAGCTTCGACAATCTGAACCCTTTCATCCTGAAAAGCCTGCGCACGACGGCGCGCGGCATGATGGACACGATCTTCGGCAATCTGGTCTTCGAGCCGCTGATGCAGCGCAGTGCCGATGAGGCTTTTACCCTCTATGGGCTTTTGGCCGACACCGCCGACATGGACCCCGAGCGCAAGAGCATCGAGTTCCATCTCAACGCGAATGCCAATTGGTCGGATGGTCAGCCGGTGACGCCGGAAGACGTGCTGTTCACTTACGATGCCTATACGCAGAAAGGCCGCCCGCCCTACAGCGACCGGATGGCCAGGATCGCCAAGCTCGAAAAGACCGGCGACCATAGCGTGCGCTTCACCTTCAACGACAAGGCCGATCGTGAGTTTCCCCTGATCATCGCGCTGACGCCGATCATCCCCAAGCACGCTTTCGACATCGACACCTTCGACAGAACAACGCTGAAGCCGTTGATCGGAAGCGGCCCCTACAGGATCGCGCAGGTGACGCCCGGCCAGCGCATCGTCTTCAAGCGCAACCCCGACTATTGGGGCAAGGACATTCCCGCCAAGCGCGGTTTCGACAATTACGACCAGATCACCATCGAGTATTTTCTCAACGCCAACGCCAAGCTCGAAGCTTTCAAGAAGGGGCTTTGCGCCATCGACGACGACGGCGATCCGGTGAAACGCGAACGCGATCTCGACTTTCCCGCCTTTCATAGGGGTGACGTGGTTTCTGAAACCTTCGACACCGGCATTCCGCCCGTCGTGACCGGTTTTCTGTTCAACACGAGGCTACCGAAGTTTTCCAACCCGGTGGTTCGGCGCGCGCTCGGCATGCTTTATGATTTCGAATGGGCCAACAAAAATCTGTTCGGCGGCAAGTACACCCGCACGATGAGCTATTGGCAAAATTCGGAACTTTCCGCGCTCGGCCATCCGGCTGACGACAGGGAAAAGGCGCTTCTGGCGCCCTACCCCGGCCGCGTGCCGGCCGACGTCATGGACGGCACCTGGAAACCGCCGGTGACAGACGGTTCGGGCCAGGACCGCAAGGTGCTGAAGACCGCTTTCGACCTTCTGAAAAGCATCGGCTACCGCGTGAACAATGGCACGATGATCGATCCCGATGGCAAACCTTTTGGTTTCGAGATCCTGACCGCCTCCCAGGACGAAGAGCGTCTGGCCGGCATCTATCAGCGCACATTGGAGAAGATCGGCATCAACGTCAGCATCCGCAGCCTCGACGGCGACCAGATCCAGTCGCGCAAGCAGCGTTTCGATTTCGAAGTCCTGATCGGCTCCAGCGGCTTCAACAATTCGTTGTCCCCTGGCATCGAACAGATCGGGCGCTGGTCGTCCGCCGCGGCCAGGACCGAAGGATCGTTCAATCTCGCCGGCGTCGCCGATCCGGCGATCGATGCCGCCATCGACGCAATGCTGCGAGCCCGTTCGAAGGAGGATTATGTCGCGGCGGTTCGCGTTCTCGACCGGCTGCTGATCTCCGGCAATTATATGGTGCCGATGCAATACAACACGCAGCAATGGCTTGCTTACTGGAATTATCTGGAACATCCGCGAAAGACGCCCATATTCGGTTACCAGTTGCCGACCTGGTGGCGCAAACCGAACTGAAAATCCGGAGATAGAGATGAGCGAAGCGAACGCCATAACCGTCGATGTGGTGTCGGACGTCGTCTGCCCGTGGTGCTTCATCGGCCAGAAGCGGCTGGACAAGGCGGTCGCCGCGGCCGGAGACGTCGAAGTGCATATACGCTGGCGACCGTTCCAGCTCGATCCCACCATCCCGCCGCAAGGCAAGGACCGCCGCGACTACATGCTGGCCAAGTTCGGCGGCGACGAGCGCATTCGCGAAATTCATGCCCGCATCGAGCCGCTTGGCGAGGCCGAGGGCATTTCCTTTGCCTTCGATGCCATAAAGGTAGCGCCCAATACACTCGACGCGCATCGGTTGATCCGCTGGGCCGGTGCCGCCGGCGAGGACGTTCAGAACCGGCTGGTGCGCCGCCTGTTCCAGCTGAATTTCGAGGAAGGCGTCAACATCGGCGACCATACGGTGCTGATCGAAGCTGCCCGCGAGGCCGGCATGGACTCCTCGGTTGTTGAAACGCTCTTGCCGAGCGACGCCGATGTCGAAGCGGTTCGCACGGAAATCGCGACTGCTTCGCGCATGGGTATCACAGGCGTGCCATGCTTCCTGCTCGAGGGTAAATATGCCGTGATGGGCGCGCAGGACGCGGACACGTTGGCTGATGCGATCCGTCAGGTCGCGGCGGCCAAGGCGCGTGGTGAATTGGAAAAGGCCGACTGAGGCCAGCAGACGCCACTTCGCCGCCATTTTGGCCTTGCTGGTGAGAGAACCAGCCACCGTTGGCGCTGGTGCGGATCAACCCCTTGGTTGATGACGGGACAAGCGAGTTTGGCGACGTCGCTGCGGCAAGGAATCAGACATTGAGGGCGGCGTATTTCGGGAATTCTGGCCAGGCCCAGTAAGAAAATCCCCCGCCCCACACGACTTTTGAGTCACAAAGCCGTGTACGAAGCTTCCCCAAGGGAAGATCTGCCGCAGCCACGGCCGTGGTGCCTAAATGACTGAAATTCATAGAAATTTTCTGATCATCATCCACGGTTTTGATGTCAATTCGATCTTCAATCTGTTGCCTCAGGGCAACGGCCGCGGCGGCTTTCTGGTCTGCCCGGTTTAAAATTAATGGAAAATGATCAATTGGTGTTACCATCCGTAACAAAACAAAAAAGGTTTGGGCGGGATCGTGATTCGGATCGGCAGACGATCGCAAGAGTCAGTACCGGATGGACTACACCGCAACGCCGCAGGGCAGTCGCATTTGACGCCGGTATCCTCGATGCGCAATTTCTGGGGGCTCATGCGAGCCTACTGGGTCTCGGACCGCTGGAAGGAAGCCTGGACGCTGACGCTGGTGATCGCGCTGCTCACCGCGCTGTCCAGTAAGGCCAGCGTGTGGTTCGCCATGGCTTCGGGCGAATTGGTGAATTCAATTGCCTTCCTGCACGACGCCGCCAACACCCGTCCGCTGGAGACAATCCTGACCAACGCCGGCGTGCTGGTGCTGCTCGTCCTGCTCAAGGATGCCGGCTTCACCGGTATTCGCAATCTCGTCTCGGCAACCTTGCACCGCAAATGGCGTGGCTGGCTGAATGACAAATTCAACCAGGCCTTGCTCGACGGCAACCATACTCATTTCCATGCTCAACATGGTTCCGCGGACGGCGGCATCGTTGCGCCCGACAATGTCGACCAGCGCATCCAGGAATCGATCAAGGACATGACCGGCGGTGCGATCGGCCTCGCCATGGGCGTGCTGGGGCTGGCGACTTCGCTCTACTTTATCGGCCAGAACCTGCTGCAGTCGTCGGTGGAGGTCAAAGGTCTGGAGTTTCTTGGCAGCTATGGCAGCGCTGTTCTGGCCCTCCTCGCGGTTGCCACTTACGTGCCCCTCAACACCTGGATCGCGGTCAAGCTCGGCAGCCTGCTCGAACGTCTCAATATTCGCATGCAGAAGGCCGAGGGAAGCTATCGTAGCGAACTGACGACATTTCTGCGCCGCAGCTTCCATGTCGCCGCCTCACATGGCGAGGGCGTGCAGAAAATGATGCACGACCGGCTCTATGTCGACATCGATCGCACCTGGGGACGGCTGAATGTCGTCAACACCAGCTATATGTCGTTCGAGTTGATCTACAATTTCATCGGCGCCCGTATTGTGGCCTATGCTCCTGGCCTGGTGCCGTTCATCCACAGCCGCCTGGACTATAAAGGCTACATCACCGGCTCTGAAATGGTGGGCCAACTCATCAGCCAGTGTTCGTGGTTCATTCACGTCATGCCCGCCATCGCCACGCTTCGCGCCAACAGCCAGCGTGTGACGGAGCTCGCCAACGCGATCGAGAATGTCCAGCACCCACAGGAATTCTACAGCCAGAGCGGCCGTTCCGACTTCCACTACGCCAGCCAGAATCCGGTTTTCGGCCTGACCATCCAGAAGCTGGAGCTGGCGCATCAGGGCGAGGACGCGACGCCATTCCTCAGCTCCGCCAACCTGCGCTTCCGGCGCGGCGAATGGAGCTTCCTGAAGGGCGAATCCGGTTGCGGCAAGACCTCGCTGATCAAGGCGATCAACGGTTTGTGGCCCTACGGTCGCGGCACTATCGTCTTCCCCGAGGGCGTGAAGAGTTTTTATGCCGCCCAGGAGGTCAAGCTGCCGCAGGTGTCGCTGAAGCAGCTGGTCTGCCTGCCCGGCTCCGAACGCGATCATGGCGATGCCCAGGTCGCGTCGGCGCTGCACAAGGCTGGCCTTGGCGATTTCATCGAACACATGGCCAATGAAAGCCGCGAGGGCAAAAGCTGGGATCAGGTCCTGTCGGGCGGCCAGAAACAGAAGCTGGTGGTGGCTCGTATCATACTGCAGCAGCCGGGACTGTTGTTCCTCGATGAGGCGACCGGTGCTCTCGACCCTGACGGCAAGATTGCCTTCCACCAGGCCATCAAGGACAACTGCCCGGATGTGACGGTGATCAGTGTCATGCACGAAGCCGTGGCGCCGAGATCGGCTGCCGGCACCGAGTTCTACCACTCGATGGTCTTGATTGCCGACGGCGTCGCCACGAAGAAGCCGCTCGCCCCGAGCCTGCCTCTCGAACTCACCACGATCCTGGCCCAGCCAAGGCCGGTAGAGGACAAATGGACGCGGTTCTCGCGTCGGCTGAAGCAGAAATAACGACGACGTCTCCGGGACTTGCCGCGTTGAACGGCACACGGTGATCACAGTCTCGCGATCGGCGCCGTTCGGCACTGTTTTCCTTCCTCACCGCGATTGACTCGGCAAGGCGCGCTCCTATGTTGCGCCGGCTTGCAGACAGTCAAAAGCGAACCCGCAAGCGGAAAGGTCACCGCGCCATGCCTGGCGACAGTCACAGTCGAACGCAACCGCCGTCCGCCTAGACGTGACCTGAATGGTTCATGTCCTGCCGGACGGCAAGGAGTGAACCATGAACGATTTTTCCCCGGCAGCGGACGACGAGGCCGTCGCCATCGCCCGCATCGTTGCCAATGACCACGTCGCCGACGTTGTCGAGGCGCTCAATCATGAATCGCGCGAAACCGCGACGGAGCTGCTTTGCGCCGTACCCTTCGAACGGCTGGTCGAGATTTTCGATCAGCCTGAGCTTGAGGGCGCGCCCGAACTGGCGGAGGCCCTGCCCCGTCCCAAGGCGAGCAAGCTGCTCACCGCCATGTCGGTCGACCGTGCGGCCGACATCCTGCGCGAGCTCGAAGAGCCGGCACGCTCCGAACTGCTCGGCGCATTGGCGCCGCCGCTACGCGCGACCCTGCTTTCCATTCTGGGCTATCCAGAAGGCAGCGCCGCCTCGATCATGACGACGGAGTTCGTCAGCGTTCCCTCCGACTGGACCGTCGGACGCACGCTCGATTACATCCGCAAGGTCGAGCGGACGCGCGAGACCGTCTATGCAATCTACATCGTCGATCCGCAAACACACCTCCTGGTGCGGTCGACGGGCTTGCGTCGGCTCATCACCGGTGAGCCGGACGACTCGATCCTGTCGGTGGCGCCCGACCGCATGCCGGTGACGGTCAGCCCGCTGACCGACCGCGAAAACCTGGCGCAGACGATCTCCAAATACGATCTGCTCGCCGTTCCGGTCGTCGACCACGGCAAGATCCTCGGCATCGTCACCATCGACGACATCATCGACACGATGATCGAGGAGACCACGGAGGACGTGCATCGCTTCGGCGGCATGGAGGCTCTGGACGAGCCGTATATGAAGATGAGCTTCCTCGCCATGATCAAGAAGCGTGGCGGCTGGCTCTGCGCGCTGTTCATCAGCGAGATGCTGACGGCCAATGCGATGCAAAGCTATGAGGGCGAGCTGGAGAAAGCGATCGTGCTGACGCTGTTCATCCCGCTGATCATGAGTTCCGGCGGCAATTCCGGCTCGCAGGCGACATCGCTGGTCATCCGTGCGCTGGCGCTGCGCGAGATCGGCCTTCGCGACTGGTGGCGGGTGGCGTTGCGCGAATTGCCTACCGGTCTCGTGCTCGGCGCCATGCTCGGGGTGGTCGGCGTCTGCCGCATCGCGCTCTGGCAATATATGGGCTTCTACGATTATGGCCCGCACTGGCCGCTGATCGCCACGACTGTCGGCGCCGCACTGGTCGGCATCGTCACCTTCGGCTCGCTGTCGGGGTCGATGCTGCCTTTCGCCCTGAAACGGGTCGGTTTCGACCCAGCCAGCGCATCCGCGCCGTTCGTCGCCACGCTGGTCGATGTCACCGGACTGGTGATCTATTTCTCGGTGGCGCTGGTCATCCTGCGCGGCACGTTGC
Organism: Mesorhizobium sp. Cs1321R2N1; assembly: GCF_037179725.1. NCBI lineage: Bacteria > Pseudomonadati > Pseudomonadota > Alphaproteobacteria > Hyphomicrobiales > Phyllobacteriaceae > Mesorhizobium > Mesorhizobium sp. Cs1321R2N1. The sequence continues at coordinate 20,841 of NZ_JAPYKP010000003.1, forward strand.
TATAGCGGTTTGACTACCGCCGCCGGCCAAGGCTGGCGGCGGCGCGTCCACAGGCGAGGCGTCAGACGCGCTCGCCGTCCTTCACGCGGTAGGTCGGCTTGTACATGGTGACGAGCTCTTCTGCCGCGGTCGGATGCACGGCCATGGTGCGGTCGAAATCATCCTTGGTCAGCCCCGCCTTAAGGGGGATGCCGAGCAGCTGTGCCATTTCGCCGGCATCCGGCCCCAGTATGTGGGCGCCGAGAACCTTGCGCGAAGCGCCGTCGACGACCAGCTTGATCAGCATCTTTTCGTCACGGCCCGACAGCGTGTGCCGCATCGGCCGGAAGCTGGCGCGGTAGATTTCGATATCGGCGAAGCGCTTGACGGCTTCGTCTTCCGACAGGCCGACCGTGCCGATTTCGGGTTGCGAGAAGACGGCGGTCGCGATCGTGTCGTGGTCAGGCGCCGTCGGATTGCCCTTGAACGCCGTCTCGACGAAGCACATCGCTTCGTGGATCGCCGCCGGCGTCAGCTGTACGCGGTTGGTGACATCGCCAATCGCCCAGATATTGTCGATGTTGGTGCGGGAATACCGGTCGACCTTGATCGCACCGGTCGCGGCGGCCATCTCGATGCCTATGCCCTCCAGGCCCATATTCTCGCTGTTGGGGATGCGGCCGATGGCCAGCATCACCTGGTCGACCGTCAGCACCTGCCCGCTGATGAGCTGCGCGTCGAGCCGCCCGTCCGGCCGCTTGCTGACCGATTCGGAGACGGAATGGCAAAGGATTTTTATCCCCTTGTTTTCCATCGTCTCATGCAGCGTGCGCCGCAGGTCCATGTCGAAGCGACCAAGAATTTCCTTGCCGCGATAGACCAGCGTGGTGTCGACGCCGAGCCCGTGAAAGATGTTGGCGAACTCGACCGCGATATAGCCGCCGCCCTCGATCATGATCGTCTTCGGCAGTTCCTTGAGGTCGAAAGCCTCATTGGAGAAGATGCAGTGTTCGTGGCCGGGCAGTGCCGGATGCGCCGCCGGACGGCCGCCGGTGGCGATCAGGATCTGATCGGCGGTGACGGTGCGGTCCTCGCTCAGGAGATGGATCACGTGCGGGTCGACGATCATCGCCCGCGAATGAAAGGTCTCGCCGCCCGAACCCTCGACGTTCTTCTTGTAGATCGCCTCCAGGCGGCTGATCTCGCGGTCCTTGTTGGCGACCAGCGTCCGCCAGTCGAAACTGGCTTCCGGCACCGTCCAGCCGTAGCCGGCGGCGTCGGCGAAATGCTCGGGAAATTGCGAGGCATAGACATAGAGTTTTTTCGGCACGCAGCCCCTGATGACGCAAGTGCCGCCAAAACGGTATTCTTCGGCGATGCCGACGCGCTTGCCGAGCGCTGCCGCGACCCGTGCCGCCCTCACCCCGCCGGACCCTCCGCCGATGACGAAGAGGTCGTAATCATAACCGGCCATGAAGCGGCTCCTTGAACGCCAAAATGTGAGTGACAGGTAGGCCGCAAACCACCAAAAGAAAAGCCCGGACAGGCCGGGCTTTACAGATGGCCGCAAAGGCCGCGTTTGAAATGCGGATCAGTTCTGCGTGTCGTCGGCGGGAGCCGAACCGTCCGCGGGTGCGGCGCCATCCGCCGGGGCCGCATTGTCGGCCGGAGCGGCGCCATCGGCGGGCGCGGGCGCAGCCGGCGCCTTCGCTTTTGCCGCCGCCGCCAGCGTTTCGCCGACCTGCTGGGCAAGATCGCGAGCTACGCCGTTCTGCCAGATGTCGGCGGCCTTGACGAGGTCGCGCGTCACGGTCGGGCCGCTGTCGAGCAGCTTCTTGCCGGACTCGGAGCTGTAGAAGGCCGCGATGTCGGTGAGTTCCTTTTCGGAAAACACTTTCGCATAGGCAAGAGCCGCTTCCTTCTCGAGATCCGCGCGGCGCGAGGCCATCGCCAGTGCCTTCTCGTTGATCGTCTTGCCGATCAGCTCCTGCATGTCAGGGTTCTTCTGGATGAGCTGCGATTCGAGCGCCGCGGCGGCCTGCGGCAGGATGCTGTCGAACGGGTCGGTCGCGTGGATCGCGGCAACCGCGGCGCGTGCGGCCTTCAGATGCGATTCCGTGACGTCCTGCGCGAAGACAGGCGAGGAGAACGCGAAGACGGCCGAAGCCGCCACAAGGACGGAAAGACGGCGAACCCGGTTATGCAACATCATGATCGGTAGAACTCCCTGGTTTTCGGGCGGCATGGACAGTTTGGATACCGTCGCCGCCGGCGATGATGGCCGCTGACGCCAGCCCGATGAAAAGACCGTGCTCGACCACGCCAGGAATGGCGTGGAGAGCATTCGAAAGCGCTCTTGTATCCGGAATGCGGCCAAAAGATGCATCGAGGATAAAATGGCCGCCGTCTGTAACAAAAGGCTGGCCTCCCGTCATCCTCAATGTCACCGGGCCGGAAAGGCCGAGATTTCCAGCCGCCACGGCCACGGCGATCTCGGTCGCGCGCAGGCCGAACCGGTTGACTTCGATGGGAAGAGGAAACCGGCCGAGTGTCTCGACCATCTTCGAACGGTCGGCGATGACGATCATGCGCTGCGAGGCCGCGGCCACGATCTTCTCACGCAGCAGCGCACCGCCGCCGCCCTTGATCAATGTCAGCTCCGGGTCGACTTCGTCGGCGCCGTCAACGGTGAGATCGAGTTCGGGCGTTTCCTCCAGCGTCGACAGCGGCACGCCGAGTTCGCGGCACAGCGCAGCGGTGCGTTCCGAGGTTGGCACCCCTGTTATGGTCATGCCGGAGGCAACCTTGTCGGCGAGCAGCCGCACGAACTCGTCGGCAGTAGTGCCGGTACCGATGCCGAGCCGCATGCCGTCGGTGACTTGGGCAAGGGCCGCCCGCGCGGCCTCGACCTTCAATTGCCTCGCATCCATGCCGCTTTCTGCCCCGAAACCTAATGCATGCCGCCCAAAAGTGACCTCGGTTTTGGGAAAACGACATGCATGAAACAAAGACCCAAAGCGCGCCGCAGGGAGTGTTTCGACGCAACGCGCTTTAGCGTTTCGGGCTCCTAGCACTTTTGCCGGCCGGGTCAAAGCCTTTGGCGGCGGCCCCACCAGTCTGCTTGCCTTAAAGCGTCGCAGCCGCTATCGCCTGCCGATGCACAAACCTGCGCAGGATGGATCATGAGTCGCCCGATCATCGTGTTCGACCTCGATGGAACGCTGATTGACACGGCGCCGGACCTGCTCGACAGCCTCAACCACAGCCTGGCGGCCAGCCAACTGGCAGCCGTCGACGAAGCCGGCTTCAGACGCTTCGTCGGCCATGGCGGCCGGGTGATGATCGAACGGGCGCATGCCGCGCAGCAACGATCCCTCAAGGTTGAGGAGCACGACCGGCTGCTGAAACTGTTCCTCGATCACTACACTGACAATATTCCTGGCAAATCCCGCCCCTACCCCGGCGTGATCGAGGCGATTGCCCGCTTTGAGAAGGCCGGCTATCTGCTGGCCATCTGCACGAACAAATACGAAGCCAACTCGCTGGCGCTGATCGAAGCGCTTGGCTTGGCTAGGCATTTCGCGGCAATTGCCGGACAGGACACGTTCGCGTTCCGCAAGCCCGATCCGCGTCACCTGATCGAAACCATCAAACGGGCCGGCGGCGATCCGCACTGCGCCTTGATGGTGGGCGATTCGCAGACAGATATCGACACCGCCAAGGCCGCCGGCATTCCTGTCGTCGCCGTCGACTTCGGCTACACCGACCGTCATGTGCGCGAGTTCGAGCCTTCGGCGGTGATATCGCATTTTGATGCATTGACGCTCGATCTGGCGCAAGGGCTGATCGGCGCCGCCGCACACTGAGCGCCGGCGATGAAAATGTCTCCGGAACGGGCCCTGGCGGGACCGCAAATCCGATCTGTGTGAGAACACCAGACACTGCCTTGACTTAACGGGCCGGCCTCCCTTATATCGCGGCTCGCTTGGCCTTCGGGCAACGAGCGGGCGATTAGCTCAGCGGGAGAGCACACCCTTCACACGGGTGGGGTCGCAGGTTCAATCCCTGCATCGCCCACCATCTATTTGCTGGGCATCACATCGGCAGCTACAGTCCGCCCCTTCAGCGTTCTGCCTTCTTGCGCAGGCATTGAAACGTCGGGATGCAGGCACGACGACATGACGCCAACGTTGCATGCCATGAATATTGAAGCGGCCCTCGTGGTTTTTGGCATAGGACGCTTGTCTTGCCGCAACTGCAAATCCTTGGATCGGATGACCCGGCGTGCCCACATGCGGAACAAACCTGCATGGCAGCGAGTTTCCCTCCGTCGAAACTTGAGGGAAAACCATGTCCAGATTTCTGCTTGCGACCTCCGTCGCGGTTCTTCTCGCCGCCGGGCCTGCCTTTGCCGCGGATGAAACTCCACTGCCGCCACCCAACGCCAAGAAGCTGTCGGAGATCATCGCCAAGGTCGAGCAGCGTGACGGGTTTCGCTACGTGAAAGAGGTCGACTGGGACAAGGACGGCTACACCGTCACTTACTACACCTCGGACAAGGCAAAGGTCGAAATCGACTTCGATCCTGTGACGGCCGAACCAAAATAGGATTCATAGGGATATCCTCGTCGCGAATGCGCTGCCTACGAGCATTCTCAACGACGAAACGGGCGCCCAAATTGTCCATCCTTGGGGTATGTTATGCGCCGGCGCGGGGCCGCGCCTTGGGCAATCCTGTTGGCTTGGGGGCCATTATGCGATGTTTCGTTAGAACTTATTTGCTGTCTGTGCTCGCCATCGTCCCAGCCGGCAGTTTCCTTGCCGTTTCGCCGGCGCAGGCCGATGGGCCGTCCTTCGACTGCGCCAAGGCAAGTCTGCCGGCGGAAAAAGCGATCTGCGCCGACCCGCAACTGTCGGCGATCGATCTGCTGGTTTCGAAGGCGTACAAGGGTTTCGAGCCAGCGTTCGGCGGCGACAAACGCAAGATTGCCCGCGGGCTGATCGCCGACCGCAATGCCTGCAAGAGCGATAAGGCCTGTATCGTCAGCGCGCTCAACAACGCCTTGCAGACCTATGGGAATGCGCCATCCTGGGTGCAGGACTACAACGTCGCGCTGATTGGCAAGAAGGCGCTCGAAGCCGCCGGGCGAAACCCCGGGCGTAACGATCAGCCCTTGCCCTTAGCAATCGGCCAATGCGCATCGACGCACATCAAGACGCTTACCACGCGGCTCGGCGACGATCCGCTGGAAACGGCCAGTCCCGACGCGGGCAGCGCGGCCACGTTCACCAATGGTGGCGGGGCTGTCTCCTATGATCGCGAGCCTGGATTGGCCGCCTCGAAGGTTGGAGAACCGGTCGTCATGTGCTTGATCGCGATTCCCAGGGACTGCCCCAAGGACGACGACCGTGGCCGGGTCTATTACTCCGTCGACCTCGTCGCGAAAGGCTCCTGGGCTCTGCCGGATTCGCAGCATATGTGCGGCGGCGCCTGAGTGGCTGGTCCGCCTGCGTTAGGCCACGACGCTGGCCAGGTCTTCCGTCTCCCCTTGCGTCAATTCGCCATTGATGGCTGACTGTAGGATGAACGGCCTTCACGGGGGTGGGCATGTCGACTGCGAAGCACTTGATGAAGCGCGTCCTGATGATGCTGGCCGGCTATCTTGTCGCCATACTGGTTGGGCTGATCGCCGTAGTGGCGGTCTATGCGGCGCTGAGTTCCCTGCCCAACGCGCCCGCCTATTTCGACCTCATGGGCGTCTCACCGATCGCGGCCTTGGTGGTGCCGCCGCTCGGCATGTTCATCTATTTCCTGACGGTTGTGCTGACCGCGCCACAGACGCTGATTTTCGCGCTGATCGCCGAGTTTTTCTCCCTGCGCAGCGCCTTGCTGCACATGCTCTTCGGCGCCGCCGCAGCGGCCGGCGGTTTCTTCCTGATCTGGCCGAGCGCGGCGGAGGACGTCGATCCGGAGCGCTGGGTCGATATCGGCATCATCGCCGTCGCTGGTCTTGTGGCCGGGCTGGTCTATTGGCTGATCGCCGGGCGCGACGCCGGTTTCCGGCGCCCGCTGTCAGAGAGTTAGCGATTAGCTCGAGGGCGAGCGCACCGCCTCGGTCGCATCCAGGGCCTGCTTTAGCCGGGTATCCCGGTCATAGACGTCGCTGAAATACTCGACCTTGCCGGACATGTCGGGCCAGGCGGTGAAATAGGCGACATAGACCGGGATCTTGCGCGTTACATCCTCGGTCGAGTGTCCGTGCTTCAGCTTCTCCGCGATATAATCTACCGAGGTGCCGAGCACCGCCGCCGCCATGCCGCGTGGATCTTGCAGGCGTACGCAGCCATGGCTGAGCGCGCGCATATCCTGCTTGAAGAACGATTTCTGCGGCGTGTCATGCATGTAGATCGCATGCTTGTTGGGGAACAGGATCTTCAGTTCGCCCAACGCATTGGCCTCGCTCGGCTGCTGGCGCACATTGTAGGGAATGTTCGCGCCATAAGCGCCCCAGTTCACTGCCGACGAAGGAATGCGCTTGCCGCGTGAATCCGTCACCTCGTAGCCGGCGCGGTCGAGATAGCCGGGATCACCGCGCAACCTCGGCAGCATTTCGTTGACGATGATCGACTGCGGCACGCCCCAGTAGGGGTGGAAATCGACCTGCTTGATCTGATCGTAGAAGAAGGCCGTCTGGTTGGTGACCCGACCGACGACGGCACGCGTCTTCAGCTTTTCCTGGCCGTCGTCAATGTAACTTGCGGTGAAGGCGGGCTGGTTGATGAAAACACGCGGGCTGCCGAGATCGGAAGGCAGCCAGCGCAGTTCTTCCAGCGCCACCTCGACCTTCAGCAGCCTGTCGGCCTTCGACGTCCCGGCCAGCGTGGCGACGGTGCGCGGTCCGATGACGCCGTCACCCTTCATGCCCTCCTTCTGCTGCACCGCCTTGATGAGCGGGACCAGTTCGGGAACATAGACTTCGCTGGTCGCCAAACGCGACAGGACCTCGCCATAGCTGCCGCCCATCTCGTCGTCGAGATTACGCGCGATCAGCGACAGGAGCTTTGGCAGTTCGGGGCTGGTTTCGCCTGGCTTCAGCAGCAGCTTGGGATCGACGACGATCTCGTTCTCGGCACTCGCCTGCAGCGATTCCAGTTCGACTCGTAGCGCCTGATACTCCGCATTCTGCGGATGGCGCGATTCCAGATATGTGCGAACTTCCTGTGTATGCGCCAGTGTCTTCAGCACGCCTATCATATCGAGCGGCTTGGCCGGGAAATCGTAGTAGCCGGTCATACGATTGGGCTCGACACGGCCGCTCTGGGCGTCATGGGCGTAACGCAGGACGCGTGCCGACAGCGCCATCTCGAAACGGACGAGTTCCTTTAGCTTGGCTGCGTCGTCTGTCGAGGTCGAACTGGTGGCCGGCACGTCGACGGTGTAGTCGGCAGGCGTGAGGCCGTAGCTGGCAGCCTCGCCGAGCACCCGCACGGCATCTTGCGCACGGTTGTTGGGGCTGGTTCCGCTCACCCAGATGAAATCCGGGTTGGCCGAGTAATAGGCGATCAGCGCCTTGGCGATGTCGGGCTCTGCGTAGAGTTCGTAGTCGCTGAGGCCGGCAATGGCATCGTGGAAGGCAGCACCGGTGGCCGAAGGAACGAAAGCGGCATCCTGCGGTGTCGCCGGCTGCGGCGCGGTCGCTAGCGTCGAGAAGTCGACACGCACCAGCCTGTCGGCCTTGTAAGTATAGTATGACGGACCGCTGATCCTCACGCTACCGCCGCCGCTGCCGGCCGGCGCCTTCGGCTTGTGCTTTGGCGGAGGAGGCGGAAATTCGCCCTTCGGCTCATGCCTGATCCCGCCGCCGAACAGCATGTCGAAAAGCCCTTGGGCCCCTGCCTGAGGCATGCCGAAGGCCAGCGTCGCCGTAATCGCCACCAGCGGCATCACGGTTGCTTTTTTACCGAGGAATTTCATGGATCACCCGCTCCGGTCGCAACCGGTTCCCGTTCCGCACGACAAACCGTCCCGCTCACCGCATGGCGGATGTAAGGCGCGACTATACCGATTCATACCGATTTCGTTAAGCTTTCATAAATTTCGGCAGGGCTGTTGCAGAACGGTTTCACAACATCGTGACGGCCGGCGCGACCGAACTGTCGCCCCGGCCACGGGGCCTCGCGCCTCAAGCGTTTGCGCCGCCGTCGATGGTCAGCGCGGCTCCGGTGACGAAACGGCCCTCCGGTCCGGCGAGCCAGGCAACCATGCCGGCGATATCCTCCGCCTTGCCGAATCGCGGGGTCGCCATCTTCTGGCGCTGATGGTCGGCATGCGGGCCGTCGGCCGGGTTCATGTCGGTATCCGTCGAGCCGGGATGGACGACATTGGCGGTGATGCCGCGTGCCCCGAGGTCGCGGGCCAATGCCTTGGTCAGGCCGACCAGCGCCGCCTTGCTGGCCGAGTAGGCTCCCAGGCTGGTGTCGGTGACCCGCTCGGCCAGATTGCTGCCGATCGAGATGATCCTGCCGCCCTCGCCCATGTGTCTTGCCGCCGCTTTCGAGGCGATGAACGGCGCCCTCAGATTGACCGACATGGTTTCGTCGAAATCGGCAAGCGACAGCGTATCGATCGGCGCCGCACGCCAGATGCCGGCACTGTTGACCAGGATGTCGAGCCGGCCGAAGGCGGTCACCGCATCGGCAACCGCCTGGTCTATGGCCTCGGCATCACGGTTGTCGGCCTTGATCGCGATGGCGCGACCGCCCTTGGTCTCTATCTCGGCGACGACGGACCGAGCCAGTTCCTCTCCATGCACGTAGGTCAGCGCGACATCGGCCCCGTCTGCCGCGAGCCTTCGCGCGATTGCCGCGCCGATACCGCGGCTGCCTCCGGTGACGAGTGCCGCCTTGCCGTTCAAACTTCCTGATGACATCGATGTCTCCATTTATGTAGCGATCGATACATAAATATCTGCCAACCTTGCCCAGTCGCGTCAACTCATTTATGTATCGATCAACACAGAAAAGAGCGTCATGTCGGAAAGAGGCCGTCCCCGCACGTTCGACCGAACCGCGGCCCTGCGGCGCGCGATGGATGTGTTTTGGGCCAAGGGCTATGAAGGCGCGTCGATCAGCGATCTCGCCGCCGCGATGGGCATCAATTCACCGAGCCTCTATGCCGCCTACGGTAGCAAGGAGGCCCTGTTCCTCGAGGCGACCGATCTCTATTCCCGCGTGGAGGGCGCCGACATCTGGCTCGCGCTGGAAGAGGCGCCAACGGCGCGCCTTGCGATCGAGCGGTTTCTGCGCCGCACTGCAAAGGCCTATTCGCAGACGGATCGCCCGCGGGGTTGCCTGATTGCTCTGGGTGCGCTGCACGAAGATTCGAGCCGAGGCGCGATCTGCACGGACTTGCGGCGCCGCCGCGCCGAGAATCTTGCCGCCCTGAAGAAGCGTCTCGAGCGCGGCGTGGCCGAGGGTGAACTGCCCGCCGGCTTCGATTGCCGTGCCGCGGCGACCTTTTTCGCAACGGTCCAGCACGGCATGTCGATCCAGGCGCGCGACGGCGCTTCCCGGGCCGCCCTGCTGGCGACGGTAGCCGGGGCAATGGCCGCCTGGAAGACCATGGCCGGCAGCGTCGAGGCGTGACAAACACGGTTCGTTGTGCTCGAAATCCGCGTTGCCAGCAAACCTGCGGCCGGGAGGGACGACAGTGAAAAAAGGATATCGCGAACTGCTGGATGAGGCCAACGCCGAGATCGCAGTGGTCTCACCCGAGGAAGCGGCAGGACTGCTTGAAGACGAAGACACCATTTTCGTCGATCTGCGCGATCCTCGAGAGATCGAGCGTGACGGCAGAATTCCCGGCGCCAAGCATGTCACCCGTGGCATGCTGGAGTTCTGGATCGATCCCGAAAGTCCCTACCACAAGCCGTTCTTTGCTTCCGGAAAAAGCTTCGTCTTCTTCTGCGCCGGCGGCTGGCGTTCGGCGCTGGCCACCAAGACCGCACAGGACATGGGGCTTTCGCCGGTCAAGCATATTCTCGGCGGCTACACGGCCTGGAAAGCGGCCGGGTTGCCCGTAGAGCCTGGAGAAAAGAAGAAATAGCCTGAATGCCGCTCAGTGGAGCAGCGACGACCCGCGCTGCGTGGTCACGAAGCCGACGGCGCATTCAACCACACCCTTGTCGGCCAGAATGCGGCGATGGCCGAGCCCGTGGGCCCAGTGCAACCGCACATGATCACCGGCGCCGGCATAGCGTCGTGCGTGTTCAGCCGGCACCTCCCGGTCGTCAGGCGCGTGAATGACCAGCGTCGGCACGGGCGCCTGGGCAAGCTGGCGGTCACCGGTGAACTCATGCAGCGGCCGGCCGGAGAGATATTCGACGCGGTCAGCCATCGCGACTTGCGAGCGGGGACCGACATTGAGCATGCGGCTGAAGTCGGCGAAGATTGCCGGCAGTGAGCTAGGCGCCGCGATCAGCACAAGACGTGCGGCCGCCAGTGGGAGGATGTCCTTGACGGAGCCGGCGATGGCATTGGCGGCAACGGCGCCTCCGAAGGAATGGCCGACGGCGGCCACGAATGGCCCGAACCATTCGTCGGCCACTCTTGCGGCTTCGACGGCGTTGACCATGTTGAGGTGCCTGCCCTGCGAATGGCCATGACCGGGAAGATCGAGCGAGACGACCTTATAGCCGGCAGCGCGAAACCCTTCGATCAGCACGCGCATATATTCGGTACGCGAGCGCCAGCCATGGATGACGAGAACGGTGCCGGCAGGCTCGCGGCCCGGCTCGGGGCGGAATTCATGCACCATGACGCAGCCGGTCGCGGTCTTCAGCCGGTGATGCCGCGCCTCGGCCATGAACTCGGCGGCGCGGTCGATAGCGCGGCGCTCGCCGTCGGTCAGCGTCCTGGTGCTTGGCGTACGGCAGAACAATTCGAAAGCCGCACGTCCGGTGATGCGCGGCGCGACATGTTCGGCCGCACCAAACACACCTCGGATGACCTTCAGCCCGAATGATGCCATAGTCAGAATCCATCCATACGTTCAAGCATGAACATAATAGTTCAAAGATGAACAATAAACAAGAGCTACCCTGGGACAACCCGCGTTTTCGCAACTGGGTCGCGGTGGCGCGCGCCTGCCATGTGCTGGAGCGCACGCTGGCGGTGAAACTCGCGCCGCTCGATCTGAAGCCGGCGCAGCTCGACGTGCTGATGAATCTCTACCGCCATCCCGGCATGTCGCAGCACGACCTTGCCCGCAAGCTGCTCGTGGGCCGCTCCAACATCACCATGTTGTTGCCGCAGCTCGAGACACGTGGCCTGCTGCGGCGCGAAGGCGACGAGAAGGACAAGCGCGTCTTGCGGCTTACGCTGACCGAAGCCGGCGAGGCGCTGCTGATGCAGGCGCTGAAAGTGCATATGGCGCTGATCGAGAAGGCGATGAGCCAGTCGACGCCGGAGCAATGCGACATGATCGGCGACCAGATGCGCAAGATCTATGACGTGCTGAACGAGGCGTGACCGCCCTTTCAGTAGATCACCACATCGATTTTTTCGCTCGTTCCGGCCATTCCCTGTCGTAGGTTTCGCCGTCGATATTCTTGCGGCTGGTGATTTCCAGGATCTTTCCGGGTGTCGGCAGCGACTTCGGGTCGACATGTCTCTCCGGATTCCACAGCTCCGACCGCACGATCGCCCGGGCGCACTGGAAATAAACCGAATCGACATCGATCACGGTGACCGAACGCGCCGGCTTGCCGTCGACCATGAACGACGCGCACAGCGCTGCATCCGTGGTGATATGCGCCCGGCCGTTGATGCGCAGCGTCGTGCCGGAGCCCGGCACCAGGAACAGCAGGCCGACGCGCGGGTCGCGGATGATGTTCTTTAGCGAATCGGCACGGTTGTTGCCGCGCCGGTCCGGCATCATCAGCGTTTTCGCATCGACGATGCGCACGAAGCCCGCGAGATCGCCGCGCGGCGAACAGTCCAGCCCCTCCGGACCGCTGGTCGCGAGCGCGACGAAGGGCGAGGCTTCGATAAAGGCGGCGTATTCGGGAATGATATGGTCGAGTTCCTTGACCACGGAGGCTTCGCCGGGCAATCCGTAGAGCGCTTCGAGTTGTTCGACTGTGGTGATCACCGCCATTTTCCGTCTCCCGATCCGCCGCCCCTACTCCCGGCGCATGACGTTTTGACGACGCAACGGCGGCTAACGATCGCGGCTCAAGCCCTTCTCGGCGAGCTCCGCGAGATAGGCGTTCCAGCGTGCGTCCTTCTGGTGGCCGAGCGTGTGCAGGTAATTCCAGGTGAAGATGCCGGTGTCATGGAAATCGTCGAAGGTGATGCGCACGGCGTAATTGCCCACCGGTTCGATCTTCAGGATGGCCACATCGCGTTTGCCGGGAACCGTCACTCTCTGTTCCGGCGAATGGCCCTGCACTTCCGCGGAAGGCGATGCCACGCGCAGCAATTCCGCCGGCAACTCGAACGGCTGATGGCCGGGAAACGTCACGGTGAGCAGCTTGCGGTCCCGGGAGACCCTCAGTTCTTTTGGCGCTGTCATGGTCGATCCTGCCTGAATGCCCTTCCCTACGCTGCTTCGCCCCGTACGCAAAGGCGTCAACGGTGTCCGACACGCAATGTCGGTCGCGGAATGTTACCAAGGATCGAGGCAAGCTATCTTGAATGGCGGGCTGGATCGTATCACATAGCTATATATAACGATGCCGATAACGGCCACGGAAACGTTCGAACATGAACATGATCGACCCCTTCGGTCGCACGATCAGCTATCTCAGAGTGTCGGTCACCGACCGCTGTGATTTCCGCTGCACCTATTGCATGGCGGAGGACATGGCCTTCCTGCCCAAGAAGGACCTGCTGTCGCTGGAAGAACTTGACCGGCTCTGCTCCGTCTTCATCGAAAAGGGTGTCAGACGGTTACGCCTCACCGGCGGTGAGCCGCTGGTGCGCAAGAACATCATGCATCTGGTGCGCCAGCTTTCGCGGCACCTCGAAAGCGGCGCACTGGAAGAACTGACGTTGACCACCAACGGCTCGCAGCTTTCGCGCTTCGCCGCCGAACTCGCCGATTGTGGTGTCAAGCGCATCAATGTTTCGCTCGATACGCTCGATGCTGACAAATTCCACGCCATCACCCGCTGGGGTCATCTCGACAAGGTCATGGCCGGCATCGACGCGGCTCAGGCGGCGGGATTGAATGTCAAGCTCAACGCGGTGGCGTTGAAGGATTTCAACGACGCCGAATTGCCCGAGATGATGCGCTGGGCGCATGGCCGGGGCATGGACCTGACCGTCATCGAAACCATGCCTATGGGTGAGATCGATGCCGACCGCACCGACCAGTATTTGCCGCTGTCGCTGCTGCGCGCTTCGCTCGAGCGCCAGTTCACGCTGACCGACATCCCGTTCAAGACCGGTGGCCCGGCCCGCTACGTCCATGTCAGCGAGACCGGCGGGAAACTCGGCTTCATCACGCCGATGACGCATAATTTCTGCGAAAGCTGCAATCGGGTCAGGCTGACCTGCACGGGCACACTTTACATGTGCCTTGGCCAGGAGGATGCGGCCGATTTGCGCGCGCCGCTGCGCGCGTCCGAAGGCAACGAACTTGTCGCCGACGCTATAGACGAAGCAATCGGCCGCAAGCCGAAGGGCCATGACTTCATCATCGACCGCCGCACCAGCCGTCCGTCGGTGTCACGGCATATGAGTGTCACGGGCGGCTGACCTTCTCGTCTTTTTGTGCGAGAATTGCCCTGCAATCATCGGCTTCGAGCAGACATGCGGTGGTACTTTTCGATCGTGACATCTCTCGCCGTGGGCTCGGCGAGCACTGCGTTTGCCGCGCAATCCACCTACGTGAACGAGCGCTTCGGCACCGTCTGCACCTTTCCCGACGATGTCTTTACCGATCGCCAGCCCGAGCCTGAGAATGGCGACGGGCAGGTGTGGCTGAGTGCGGACAGCGCCAGCCTGACATGCTCCGGCATATTCAATGTCGATGACGACACGCCGAAGGGATTCATTGCCGGCGAAAGAGCGAGCAACGAGCCGGGCTACGAGGTCACCTACAGCAAGGCCGGCAAGGACTGGGCGGTGCTGTCGGGCGTGAAGGATGGAAAGATCTTTTACGAGCGGCGGCTGTTTGGCAGGGATGGCGTCATCCGCACGGTCTGGATCGATTACCCACCGGCGCTGAAATCGAAATATGACCCGCTGGTCGGCGTCATCGGCGGCAGCCTAAAGGGGCCGTGAGCCATAGCTGGTCACGAGCATTTTAGCCACACCGCAAGCAAATCTTTGTCCGCAAATGCCGGTCTGATTTACTGGTGACGGTTTCCCGCCTAGCCTCCGTTCCCTAGCGGCTCATCGCTTTCTCGGGGGATAACATCATGCGCCAACTTCTTCTTTCTTTCGCCTTGCTCAGCTTGGCCACCCTGCCCGCGGCTGCCCAGTCGATCGGCGGCACTTACACCGTCGCCGGCACCAATTTCGACGGTTCGTCCTATGACGGCGAAGCCACCATCACGCTGACCAGCGGGACCACCTGCGCGATCCATTGGGAGACGGGCGGCTCATCCTCCGATGGCATCTGCATGCGCAACGACAACGCATTCTCCGCCGGCTACGCAATGGGCAAGGATATCGGCCTCGTCGTCTACAAGGTTGAGGATGACGGGTCGCTGCATGGCCTGTGGACCATCGCCGGCAAGGAGGGGAATGGCACCGAGGTGCTGACGCCGAAGAAATAGGGATCGCCTCGGCTGTACAGGTGTCGGGAGGCAATGCCGCCTTCCGACAGAATTCGTGCGTGATCCAGGATGATTTCACGCCGGCGACGATGGGTATCCGGTCCTGGCCCAGCCCTTTGCTGTTGCTGTTTCGTTGCGGGCTGTTACAGGCTTGCATGCCAAAGCAACCGGTAGATGTCTTGCCCCTTTCCCCCAATCTTCGCGGCGCGTTGTTCATGGTGGTGGCGATGGTTGGCTTCACGCTCAACGACGCCATTACCAAATACTCTTCCCAGTCGATGAACATGGCGCAGGTCATGCTGATCAGAGGGGCGTTCGCCTCGCTCTTCGTCGGCCTGCTGGCCTGGCAACGCGGAGCGCTTGTCCAGCCTCGCCTGATGCTGCAGCCGCTGGTGGCGATCCGTGTGCTGAGTGAAGCGGGCGCTACCGTGTCCTTCCTGGTCGCCCTCGCCCATTTGCCGATCGGCAGCGTTTCGGCCGTCTTGCAAGCACTGCCGCTGGCGGTGACGATGGGTGCGGCGCTGTATTTCGGCGAAGCGGTCGGCTGGCGGCGCTGGTTGGCGATCGCTATCGGTTTTGCCGGGGTTATGATCATCGTGCGGCCGGGTTTCGAGGGCTTCAGCGTCTATTCTCTGGTGGCGCTGGCCAGCGTCGTGTGCTGCACGGTGCGGGACCTCGCCACCAAGCGCATCCCCCAGGCCGTCCCGACGATGCTGGTATCAACCGCCACCGCGCTTGCCATGACCGTCGTCGGCGCGTTTCTGTTGACGCCGCTGGGCGGCTGGACACCGATGACAGGCAAAAGCACGGCGCTGCTGGCACTGGCGGCGGTGCTGGTGCTCATCGGCTATCAATTCATCATCATGGCGATGCGTTCGGGCGAGATCTCCTTCATCGCGCCGTTCCGCTACACCGCGCTCCTCTGGTCGATACTGCTTGGCCTGATCATCTTCGGTGACATACCGGACATGCCGATGATCGCCGGCGCGGCAATAGTCGTCGGCTCGGGCCTCTATGCGCTTTATCGCGAGCGCATCGTCGGCCGGCGAAGGATCGTCGCCGAAAGCACCGGCCCGGCCATGGCGCCGGAAGGACTCTAGCACTCCCTTGAAGCCGCTTGCGATTTCCCGCGGCTGGCGTACAGGCTGGATGGCATGAAGCGCGATGTCGCGGGGATCATTCTGGCCGGTGGCCAGTCGAGACGAATGGGCGGTGGTGACAAGGCGTTGTTGCCGCTGGGCGGCGGCTGCGTGCTTGACCAGGTCCTGTCGCGGTTTGGTCCGCAGTTCGACACCCTGGCGCTTAGCGCCAACGGCGACCCGGCACGGTTTGCCAGTTTCGGGCTGCCGGTGATGGCCGATACCATCGAAGGTTTTGCCGGGCCCCTTGCCGGTATCCTCACCGGCCTGGAATGGGCCGCTGCCGGCAGGCCTTGCAAGGCGGTCGTCACTGCTGCCGGCGACACGCCTTTCCTGCCGCTGGATCTCGTCGATCGTCTGGCGGCGGCAGTCGATGAACGTCCCGGTTCGATCGCCGTCGCTTTCTCGTCAGGCAGGCGGCATCCAACCTTCGCGCTATGGCCGACCGGATGCCGCGAAGCCTTGCGGCATTTCCTGGTCGACGAAGACAACAAGCGGGTTTCGGCCTTCATCGAGCGGCACGACTATGTCGAGGTGGAATTCCCGTTCCTGCAATCCGCCGGACAACCAATCGATCCTTTCTTCAACATCAACGTGCCGGACGATCTTGCCCTGGCCGAACACCTGTTGCAGAGCATGACGCCATGAACAGACGCGTCTTCGGCATCACCGGCTGGAAAAACTCCGGCAAGACCACACTCACCGAGAAGCTGGTCGCCGAGCTTGTGCGGCGCGGCTGGAAGGTCTCGACGGTCAAACACGCCCATCATGATTTCGACATCGACAAACCCGGCGCGGACAGCTTCCGCCATCGGCAGGCCGGCGCAACCGAGGTGGCGATCGTGTCGGGCAATCGCTGGGCGCTGATGCACGAGTTGCGTGGCGAGCAAGAGCCGCCGCTGGACGCCATCCTCTCGCGGCTTGCCCCGTGCGACATCGTGCTGGTCGAAGGCTACAAGCGCGAATCCCACCGCAAGATCGAAACGAGGCGGCTGGAAGCGAAGGACCGGACGCCGCTTTCGGCGGGTGATCCCAATATTGTCGCCGTCGCCGCGGATTTCGCCATCACCGACAAGAGCCTGCCGGTGTTCGACCTCGACGACGTAGAATCCATAGCCGACTTCATCGAGCGCACGACCGGCCTCGTTGCTTGAGATGTAACGTAAGGGCAGAATCCCATTACCGATTTTGGCGGTTTTGCAGTTGCTTTTTTCTTGGAAAGAGTGGGAGTATCGGCCCAGCGGGCGGTCAAAAAGCACCGCCCCACAGAGCCGTTTCGGAACGACGGCCGGGACCATAAAGAGAGGACTATCATGCGTATTGCACTGCGTATCGCGCTCGCCGCATCGGCTGCGCTGCTGACGCTCGGCGTAGCCCAGGCCCAGGAAAAGACCCTGCGGATCGGCACCGAAGGCGCTTACCCCCCATTCAACAATCTCACCGCCGATGGCCAGCTTGTCGGCTTCGACATCGACATCGCCAAGGCGCTTTGCGATGAGATGAAGGTCAAGTGCACCTTCGTCGCCCAGGATTGGGACGGCATCATTCCCGCACTTCAGGCCGGCAAGTTCGATGCCATCGTCGCCTCGATGTCGATCACGCCGGAGAGGAAGGAGAAGGTCGACTTCTCGCACAAATACTACAACACGCCGTCGGCGCTCGCCGTGCCGAAGGATTCGCCGCTGAAGGGCGTGACCAAGGAAGACCTCGCCGGCAAGAGCATCGGTGTCGCCACCACGACCACCCATTTCAACTATGCCTCGAAGACCTACACCGACAGCACCGTCAAAGGTTATCCGAGCAGCCCCGAGGAGCAGGCAGATCTTGCCAATGGCCGTCTCGACGCTATCGAGGACGATATTGTCGTGCTGCAGCAGTGGCTTGATTCGCCTGACGGCGCCTGCTGCAAGATCCTCGGCCAGCCCTCGCCGCAACCGGTCGAAATTTTCGGTCCTGGCGCTGGCATAGCCGTTCGCAAAGGCGAGACCGACCTGGTCAACAAGCTGAATTCCGCCATCGACGCCATCCGTGCCAACGGAAAATATAAGGAAATCAACGACAAGTACTTCAAGTTCGACGTCTACGGCGCCGAGTCCTGATCGTCATTGCCAAGGCGGCAGGGGTCCCCTGCCGCCTTTCATCTCAGGAGCGCCGTGGGGATAAGACCAATCAATGCCAGCCCAAAGCATATGGACACTGCTGAGTTGGGGACCCGAGGGCTGGAGCGACGATATTGCGTATGGCGCGTTGGTCACCATCGCGCTTGCCCTTGCGACGCTGCCGATCGGCCTGACGATCGGCTTTTTCGTCGCCTGGGCCAAGCAGTCCGAAGAACCGTCGCTGCGGGTGGCCGCCAACATCTACACCACCGTGTTTCGCGGCCTGCCGGAACTGGTGACGCTGTTCCTGTTCTTCTTCGGCATGCCCATCCTGCTGCAATATGTCATCCGCCTGTTCAAGCCCGAGGCGACGGTCGACGTCGACAGCTTCATCGCCGGCATGATCGTGCTGTCGCTGATCTTTTCCTCCTATGCCAGCGAGGTATTCCTCTCCGCCTTTCGCGCCATTCCCAAGGGCCAGTATGAGGGCGGCTACGCGATCGGCCTGTCGACATGGCTGACCATGCGCAAGGTGATCCTGCCTCAGCTGCTGCGCATCGCCTTCCCCGGCCTCGAGAATTGCTGGCTCAGCCTGCTCAAGGACACCGCCCTGGTCTCGGTCGTCAACCTCGCCGAAACCCTGCGCAACGCGGGGGTGGCGGCGCGTGTCACGAAACACGCGTTCCTGTTCTACAGCGTCGCGGCCCTGGTTTTCCTCGTCCTGGCGATCCTGTCGTCGATCGCGACCGGGTTCATCTTGCGTTCGCTGGGACGGAGGGAGGCACGATGAGCGTCAGCCACGCTATCTCCGTTGACCGGCCGCCGCCGCAGGCACGCGGCTGGCCGCGCACCCGTATCGTGGGGTACGCGCTCGTCGGCCTCTGGATTCTCTTCGGCCTCGGTATCTTCGCCTATCTCACCTACGCATGGAATGGCGAGTTCTTTGCCAGATATGCGCCTGCCTATCTGCAGGGGCTGTGGACCACGCTGTCGCTCGTTGCGATCTCGATGGTGGTCGGCGCGATCTTTTCGCTGCCCGTCACCTATGGCCGCATGTCGAAGAGCCGTTTCCTGTCCGGCCTTGCCTATTGCTATGTCTATTTCTTCCGCGGCACGCCACTGCTGGTCCAGGTCTACCTCGTCTACTATGGCTTGGGTTCTTTCCGGCTGCAGCTCGAATCCGTCGGGCTGTGGTGGTTCTTCCGCGAGGCCTTCAACTGCGGCGTCTTCGCCTTTGCGCTCAACACCGCGGCTTATCAGGCCGAGATCCTGCGCGGCGCCATCGAAAGCGTGCCCAGGGGCCAATGGGAAGGAGCGGCATCGCTCGGCCTTCACAAGCTGCAGACGCTGCGCAAGGTTGTCCTGCCGCAGGCGTTCATCGTGGCATTGCGGCCCTACGGCAACGAGCTGGTTCTGATGATCAAGGCTTCGGCGATCGTCGCCATCATCACCGTCTACGACCTGATGGGCAACGCGAAGCTCGCCTACGCCAAATCCTTCGATTTCCAGGCCTATGTCTGGGTCGCCATCGTCTATCTTGTGATGGTCGAAATCCTGCGCCACGGCGTCGAATGGATCGAGCGCCGGATCACGATCCACCTAAAGCGCTGAACCGTTCCTGACCGGCCTGTGCCAGTCGACGCGGCGGTGCGCGCCTTGACGAATTCGTCGCATGGCCTAGAGCTTCCGCAGCTGAAATCTCTGTTTCGCCGGAAGGACAAGGCATGGCATCGGTGGCATTTCTCGGTCTTGGGGTCATGGGCTATCCCATGGCCGGACACCTGAAGAACAAGGGCGGCCACGACGTCACCGTCTACAACCGTACCCAAGCCAAAGCCGAACAATGGGTCACCCAACATGGCGGCAGCCTTGCCGCGACGCCGGCCCAGGCCGCCGAGGGCAAGGATTTCGTCTTTTCTTGCGTCGGCAATGACGATGATTTGCGCTCGGTGACCACGGGGTCGGAAGGCGCCTTCAAGGCGATGGAGAAAGGCTCGGTCTTCATCGACAACACCACGGCGTCGGCTGAAGTCGCGCGCGAACTGGCGCAAGCCGCGCAATCAGGCGGATTCTCATTTCTCGACGCGCCGGTCTCGGGTGGCCAGGCCGGCGCCGAGAACGGTGTGCTGACCGTCATGGTCGGTGGCGATGAGGCTGCGTTCGACAGGGCCAGGCCCGTCATCGACGCCTTTGCCCGCATGGTTGGACTGATGGGGTCGGCGGGCGCCGGCCAGCTCACCAAGATGATCAACCAGATCTGCATCGCCGGATTGGTGCAGGGACTGTCGGAAGGCATCCATTTCGGCAAGAAGGCCGGCCTCGACATCGAAAAGGTCATCGAGGTGATTTCCAAGGGTGCGGCCGGCTCCTGGCAGATGGAAAACCGGCACAAGACCATGAACGCCGGAAAGTACGATTTCGGTTTCGCCGTCGACTGGATGCGCAAGGACCTCGGCATCTGCCTGGCGGAAGCCAACCGCAACGGCGCCCGGCTGCCGGTGACCGCGCTTGTCGACCAGTTCTACAAGGACGTGCAGGCGATGGGCGGCAAACGCTGGGACACGTCCTCGTTGCTGGCCCGGCTGGAAAAATAGGATCGCGATGGCCGAGCTTTCGCCCCAATCCAGTGCCGACGAAATCGTCGCGCATCTGCGCTCGATCGCCTCGGAGGAAAATCGTCTTGGCATGCTGCGCTACGGCATCAAGATCGAACGTGCGCTCGGCATCTCGCACGGTGTGCAGCGGCAGATTGCCAAGAAAATCAAGCGCAACCACGAGCGCGCGTTCGCGCTGTGGCAGACAGGTATCGTGGAGGCGCAGTTCATCGCTTCCGTCACGGTCGACCCAAAGCGGTTTTCCGCCGCGGATGCGAGGCAATGGGCGTCGAGTTTCGACTCCTGGGATATCGTCGATGGCGTCTCTGATCTGTTCGTCGACACGGATGCCTGGATAGAACTGATCAGCGAATTTGCGGCCGATGAACGGGAATTTGTTCGACGCACGGCTTTTGCCATGATGGCCTGGTCTGTCGTCCACCGGAAGAAAGAGCCGGAGGCGACCTTTCTCGCCTTCTTGCCCATCATCGAAGCGCAGGCCACCGACGCCCGCAATTTCGTGAAGAAGGGTGTGAACTGGGCCCTTCGTTCGCTCGGCAAACAGTCCATGGTTATGCACGGTGCTGCCCTTGCTGTCGCCGAAAGGCTCGCGCAATCGACCGACAAGACCGCGCGCTGGATCGGCAAGGATGCTATGAAAGAACTATCGGATGCCAGGACAATCGAGCGCCTCGCCGCCAGAAAGACCTGACAGGTTGAGGAGTGCTGCGGCCGGTTCTCGCCGACATGTGATGCGGCTCGAGCATTGACGCCACTGACGGCGGCGTCTTTACTCGCCCGCAAAGGATGCGGCCATGACCCATTTCAAATCAATCCTGGCGCTTGCGGCCGCGCTCGCTCTCTCCACCGCCGGCGCTTCGGCCGAAACCACGCACATCTTTTGGAAGGATTTGCGCCCGGTAACCCAGGCGGTTGCCGAAGACGCCGGCCTGCCGATGATCGCGGCGAAACTGCCGGATCACGGCGAGACGCTGTCGGTTGCCCTGCAGGACAAAACGATACAATTAGCCGGCTATGCATTGCCGGTCGATCGCGACGGCGATCTCGTCTATCAGTTCCTGCTGGTGCCTTGGACCGGCGCGTGCAGCCACATGCCGACGCCGCCGCCCAATCAGATCGTGCTGGTCACGCCTGCCCGTCCCTACAAGATGTCGGAAGCCTACCAGCCGGTCGCCGTTACTGGTGCCCTGAATCCGGAGATGGAGAAAAGCCAATTGTTCATTCTCGACGGCGTCAGCGTTATCCAATCCGGTTACGCCGTGCGCAGGGCAGATGTCATGGCCGTCGACACGGTGCCGGATTCCATCGTATCGCCGGTGAACTCGCCCTGGAGTTTCCTCAACAAGAAGAAGAATTGAGTTGCGGGATCACGCCGCGTTGTCGCCCGACTCCTTGTCCAGCACCATGTAGTCGAGCGGGATTTCGGTCGTGTACTTGATCTGCTCCATGGCGAAGGACGACGACACGTCCCGGATCTCGATCTTGGCAATCAGCCGCTTGTAGAAGGCGTCATAGGCGGCGATGTCGGGCACCACGACACGCAACAGATAATCGACGTCGCCGCTCATGCGATAGAATTCGACCACCTCGGGAAATTCCTGGATGACCTCGGAGAACCGGCGCAGCCATTCATGACTGTGCGAATTGGTGCGGATCGACACGAAGACGGTGACCCGCACATTGACCTTTTCGTGGTCGAGAATGGCGACGCGCCGCTTGATGACGCCCTCCTCTTCGAGCTTCTGGATGCGCCGCCAGCACGGCGTGGTCGACAGGCCGACTTTCTTGGCAACGTCGGCGACCGCGAGCGTCGCGTCCTCCTGCAGGAGGCGGAGAATTTTTCGGTCAAGGCGATCCATCGGAGGCTCCTGGTGGAATAGTTTCGCTATATTCCCTTTTATTTGGGCCGTTCACAAGAAAGAAATTCTGCCGCCTGCGCCGAAATCGAGTGATTTCTTGCTGAATGCCTAACCGAGGCGATAGCGGATTTCCGACCGCAGGAAAGGCAGCAAATCCATTTCAAACCAAGGATTCTGCTTCAACCAGCCAGTGTTGCGCCAGGATGGATGTGGCAGTGGCAGCACTTTGGGGCCGACGGAACTGTGCCAGATGCCGCGCCAGTTCATCACCGTTTCCGTCAGCGAGGGGCGGCGCGCGGCGCCCATGTGCCAGGTCTGCGCATAGATGCCGATCGCCAGCACCAGGTCGATCCGTGGCATCGACGCCATTAAGGGCGCGCGCCAGGCCGGGGCGCACTCACGCCTCGGCGGCAGGTCGCCGCC
Source organism: Mesorhizobium sp. Cs1321R2N1 (assembly GCF_037179725.1). Lineage (NCBI taxonomy): Bacteria > Pseudomonadati > Pseudomonadota > Alphaproteobacteria > Hyphomicrobiales > Phyllobacteriaceae > Mesorhizobium > Mesorhizobium sp. Cs1321R2N1. Next base: position 43,741 of record NZ_JAPYKP010000003.1, read on the forward strand.
CTTGGCGTCCTGTCCGGGAAAGCAGAAGCCCATCGGCACAATGGCGAATTTCTCGATGTCATAGAATTCGTCGCTGGTCACACCGAGCCAGTTGCGCAGGCGGTCGCCGGAAGCGTCGGTGAATGGCATGCCCGACAGATGCACCTTGGTTCCCGGGGCCTGGCTGGCGATCAGGATGCGGGCGCTGGACGAAGGTCGCAGCACCGGACGCGGCTTGTGGGGCAGCGGCTTGCCAACGGGAGTGTCGACGCAGATGCGGCAGGCGCGGACCGTCGCGGCGAGCCTGTCCAGTTGGACGCTCAAGCGGCGGCACTCGGGCGGCTGGAGACGGCCTGATGCCAACGTAGCACATTGGTGCATTCCTCCGGCACCTTGATGCGTGCCGGCTTCATGAAGTCGATCGCGATCAGGCCGGTGATGTCGGCAATCGAATAGCTGTCGCCGGCGGCGAATTCGCGGCTGCCCAGTTCAGCGTCCAGCAGCCTGAGAAAATCCACCGCCTTAGGCTTGTTGGCCTCGCCCCATTCGGGGATCTGCGGGATTTCCCATTCCTTCATGGCCGGATGGATGTGGCGGAAAGCTTGCGTGACGCTGCTGAGCAGGTTGAACTCCATCCGCCTCTGCCACATCTCGACCTGCGCCTTGCCAAGTGCGCCGCGCCCGAACAATGCCGGCTCGGGATAAAGCTCCTCGAAATAGCGGCAGATAGCGACGGATTCGGTGAGGATGGTGCCGTCATCGAGCTCCAGAACCGGCAGGCGCCGCAGCGGATTGCGCGAGCTGACCGGCTGCTGCTTGTGTTCCAGTGCGCCCATGTCGATGGGCACCAACGGAACCGTGATCCCCTTTTCAGCGAGGAAAACGCGAACCCGCCGTGGGTTGGGCGCACGACCGCCGTCGAACAGCTTCATTTCGATCCTCCTTTTCCTTCCGCCAGACATGCTTCACCAGAACCGAAATATCTCGCGCACGGCATCGCCGATCGACGCCAGCATGCCATGTTTTCGCTCCACGACATCGCCGTGGTGGCTGTCGCGCCAATCCTGCGGCTGGTCGAACGTGCCCGCCCAGATGCCAATCCTTGCGGCGCGTGCGGTGGCTTCCTCGCCTTCGAAGTCGCCATAGGCGACGGCCCAGCCCGCCTCGACCTGGGCGCGGTTGAGGTCGGTGCCGCCGGCCTTGCAGTCGCCAAGCAACCGGCCATAGCGATCGCGCTGCCAGCCGCTGCAGGTGACCGGCCTGCCGGCGATCAGCCGCACCAGCGATTGGCGCGCCTGAGTACCACAGGCATAGTCGGCGCCGCTCTTGCGGCAGGTCTGGGTATACTCCGGAGCGTCGATGCCGCGCATGCGGATGCGCTCGGCGCCGAGCGTGATCGAATCGCCGTCATTGATGATGGCCGTACCTTGCGTCTTGCGTGTCTCCACCCGGTCAAGACGCGCCGCAAGCAGGATCAACAGCCCCAGAATGATGACGGTCAGCCCGTAGTCCAGCAGCTTGCGCCACAGGCTTCTGCGGCGAGGTGCCGCGTACCGCGGGCGCGACCTTGGCGACCAGGAACGGCTCATATGGCAAACGGTTGGTTAATCATTCGAACGTAGCTTAACACCTTGAAATCGCTGCGCGCATAAATTGAAGCTTTTGATGCCCTTGCAACGCTCGAACACAGCGGACAAGTTCATTGTGGACCGCAGGAAACGGCATCGCAACAGCGATGTCGCGCGCGCGGTGCGCAAGACGCGCGACCGTCTTTCGCAGCAGGCCGGCAATCCCGATTTCGATCGCGAACTGCTGAAGCTCTACGCCCGGGCGATGACAAGCGGTGCCGTCGTCATCCCGCTGCTCGTCCTGGTGATCGCCGCGGCCGGCCGTTTGGCCGGTGTCGGCAATGAGATCGGGCTTTGGGCGTTGTTTACGCTCACCTGCTACACAACAGTCGTCTTCATGGCGCGGCGCATCGAGCGCACGGAAGCTTCCGAACTCAACTCATTGCAAACGCGCAGGGAGTTCCTGGTCGGGCATTTCCTTTGCGGCCTAGGCTGGGCCTGGTTCGTCTGGCTGGGCTGCGGCGCCTGCGAGGTCGACCAGTTCCAGGTGATCAAGGCGGTGGTGCTCCTGTTCGCCATGGCAGGGACCGCGCTCATGGCCTCGTCCCTGAGCGGCGCCCTGCTGGCGACCTTCGCGTTTCCAGTGGCGCTCTACGCCTATGCCGCGACCAGGTCGTGGATGCCGGTCGAGGTGATCATGGCCGGGCTGCTCGTCCTGTCGCTGCCTTTCTTCGCCTATATCGCCAGTCACCTCAATCGCTTCTCCCTGCTGCTCTTGTCGTTCCGCTCCGAAAAGGATGCGCTGATCGCCGAAGTGGAGACGGCGAAATCGATGTCGGACGAGGCGCGGCGGCGGGCCGAGGACGCCAACCTTGCAAAATCGCGTTTCCTCGCTTCGATGAGCCATGAATTGCGCACGCCGCTCAACGCTATTCTCGGCTTTTCCGAGGTGATGGCGAACGAGGTGCTGGGGCCGATGAGCAATCCCACCTATCGCGACTATGCTCATGACGTGCATGATTCAGGCCAGCACCTGCTCGACCTGATCAACGAGATCCTCGACCTGTCGCGCATCGAGGCCGGCCGATACCAGCTCAACGAGGAGCCGGTGATGCTGCTCAACATCGTCGAGGACTGCTGCCACATTATGGAGCTTAAGGCACGCAACAAGGATATCCGCGTCGTTCAGGATTTCGAACAGACATTGCCGCGGCTGTTCGCCGACGAGCGCGCCGTGCGCCAGATCGCGCTCAACCTTCTGTCCAACGCCATCAAATTCACCGCCACCGGCGGCGAAATCCGCGTCCGGGTCGGCTGGACGGCGGGTGGAGGACAGTACATTTCGATCAAGGACAACGGCCCCGGCATTCCCGAGGACGAGATCCCGATCGTGCTTTCAGCCTTCGGCCAGGGGTCGATCGCCATCAAGAGCGCCGAGCAAGGCACCGGGCTTGGCCTGCCGATCGTGCAAGGGCTGCTCGCCATGCATGGCGGCGAGTTCGAACTTCATTCCAAGCTGCGCGAGGGCACCGAGGCGATCGCCATCTTCCCGCTGAGCAGGGTGATGGAAGAACTGCCGGCGCTGCCGACCGCCGCGGTCGCCGTGCGACGGCGGTAGCGGATCTATCAGTGTGCGGTGTGCTAGCCCCGCACAGCCGCCGCCATGCCTGAACTGGTCAATGCCGCTGCCTTGACCAGCCCGGCCGCCAGGGCTGCTCCTGCCCCTTCGCCATGACCGATGCCCAGATCGAGCAGCGGACGCAGCCCGAGGTGCTCGGCGGCCCTTGCATGCGCGGGCTCCGGCGACAGGCTGGCGAGAAGACAATGATCAAGTGCTACGGGGTTTGCCGCATGCAGCACCGCCGCGGCTGCCGTTGCCGCGAAGCCATCGAGCAGTACCGGTATCTGCTGCATCCGCGCGGCAAGGATTGCGCCGGCTATCGCCGCGAACTCGCGGCCGCCGACCCGGCGCAGCGCCTCCAGGGGGTCTTCCAGATGGTGGCCGTGAAAGGCCAGCGCCGCATCGATCACCTTCGCCTTGCGGGCCTGCATCGCCGCATCGGCGCCGGATCCCGGACCAATCCAGTCGGCACCCCTGCCCCCCAGCAACGCGGCGAACAGGGCGGCGGCGACGGTGGAGTTGCCGACGCCGAGATCGCCCAGGCAAAGCAGGTCGGTGCCGCCGGCAATCGCCTCCATTCCGAAGGCCATGGTGGCCGCGCAACCGCGTTCATCGAGCGCGGCATCCTCGGTGATGTCGCCGGTCGGGATGTGCAGGGCAAGATCGAACACCTTCAGACCGAGGTCGTTGGCAATGCAGATCTGGTTGATCGCCGCACCGCCGGCCGCGCAAAGCTCGACCGCGTTGGCGGTCGCCGCCACGGGCCTCGTCGAAATGCCATGCCTGACAACGCCATGATTACCGGCAAAGACAGCCATCAAGGGCCTGGTCACGGCGGGCGGAGCGCGACCGCTCCAGGCCGCGAGCCACGCGGCGATGTCCTCGACGCGGCCAAGCGAATTCACCGGCTTGTCGGCCTTGGCAAACAGAGTGCGCACGCGCGCTTCGGCTTTGAGGTCGGCTGCCGGCAAATTGTCGAGCAGGTTGCGGAAATCATCGAAAGGCAGTGCACTGGTCATGTCGCGAACAATCGTTCCTGGATCCGGGGAGCGGCATAGCTGCCTTGCGTGATCGGCACAACCTCCTCGATCGTCCTTGCTGATTTGCCGCAAAGGCGGTCACGGAAGGCGCTATCGCGAGGGCTTGCATTGGCTTTGCCGTTGCACCATGTGGAGATGGAAGAGCGGATTCCGGACCGGGTCCCTCGAGAGAAAGTCATGACGGCCATCGAAACTCCCTGCATCCTGGTCTGTTCGATCGATATGAAAACCGGCTTCTGCTTCGGTTGCGGCCGCACGCGCGACGAGATCGGCGCCTGGATGGCGATGACGCCCGAGACGCGCCGCAGCGTGATGGCCGAACTGCCGGCCCGGCTGGAAACCGTCGAGCGCCGGCCGCGCCGGGAAACACGCCGCACCCGCATGGCGCGCGAACGCGACGCACTCTAGCGAGGGACGGATGAGCAGCCGGCTGTTCTGGACTGTGATGGCGGTGATCGGCGTGGGGGCAGCGCTTCTCATGCTCAACGATTCCGCCGGCAGCACGCTCGGCGTCGAGAATTACGATTTTGGACGGCTGATCTGGCTTGGAGCTTTCGGCGCCCTTATCGGTGCCGGCTTGCTGCGGTCGGCTCCGCTCGGAGTGATGGCCCGCAATCTCGGCGCCTGGGCCGCTATTGTGCTCGCGCTGATCGCCGGCTACCAATATCGTTACGAGCTGCAGGACGTCGCCAGCCGCGTGACCGCGGGCCTCGTTCCCGGCAGTCCGCTAGCGCTCGGCGTCGAAGACGGCCACGCCACCGTGACCCTGGACAAGGCCGACAATGGTCATTTCGAAGCGCGCATCCTGGTCAACGGCAACCCGGTTCGCACCGTCGTCGACACCGGCGCGACCAGCACGGTGCTGACTTCGGAAGACGCGCAAGCCGCCGGCTTCAATCCGGCGGCGCTCAACTATACAATACAGGTTTCGACAGCCAACGGCATGGCACGCGCCGCAGCGGTCAAAACCCACGAGCTGGCGATCGGCGGCATCGTGCGCAAGGATATGTCGGTGATGATCGCCGCTCCCGGCATGCTGAGCCAAAGCCTGCTCGGCATGAACTTCATCGGTTCGCTCTCTGGCTTCGACGTGCGCGGCGACCGTATGATCCTCAGGGACTAATGCATGGCGCCCGGAAGTGTCCTCGGTTCCGGGACAACGACATGCATAAAATCAGAAGCTTACAGCAGGTCAGGCGAATCCTATTGGCCGCGACATGCTGTAAGTTCAGGCCGCTTCGGCGGCCGCTCCACCAAATTCGACAGCCGCGAAAGCCGTCTTCAGCACGTCCGGTCCGGCTCCGGGCCGGGTCGCGTCGATGGATAGGATCTGGCGGTAGCGGCGCGCGCCGGGCAGCCCGTGAAACAGCCCGACCATATGGCGGGTGACATGGCCGAGCCGTCCGCCTTGTTCGATATGGCGCGCCGCATAATCCGCCATCGCATCGACCAGCGCCGCGAAATCGAACGCTTCCGGCAGCGCTCCGTAGAAGGCGGCGTCAACACCGGCCAGAATGCCCGGTGTGTGGTAGGCGGCGCGGCCGAGCATGGCGCCATCGACATGATCGAGATGCGTCCGAGCCTCTTCAAGCGACTGAATACCGCCATTGATGCCAATGAATTTGCTCGTCTTTTTTTCCTTCAGCCGATAGACCCTGTCATAGTCAAGCGGCGGGATGTCGCGGTTTTCCTTGGGGCTCAGCCCTTCCAGCCACGCCTTGCGAGCATGCACCCACAAGGCATCGGCGCCGGCATCGAAAACCCCATTCGCCAGCGCATCGAGCGCCGGCTCCGGATCCTGTTCGTCGACGCCGATGCGGCATTTGACCGTGACCGGCACCGTTACTGCCGCTTTCATCGCTGCGACACCGTCGGCGACAAGGTCGGGCACTTTCATCAGGCAAGCGCCGAAGGTGCCCGACTGGACGCGGTCGGACGGGCAGCCGACATTGAGATTGATCTCGTCATAACCGAAGGCCTCGCCAATGCGCGCCGCTTCGGCAAGTTTTGCGGGATCCGAGCCGCCAAGTTGCAGGGCGACAGGATGTTCCACCTCATCGAAGCCAAGCAGCTGCTCGCGTGCGCCGTGGATCACCGCGTCGGCGACAACCATTTCGGTGTACAGCAGCGCACGTGTCGTCAGCCGGCGATGGAAGAACCGGCAATGCCGGTCCGTCCAATCCATCATGGGTGCTATGGCAAGTTTGTGATATATATTGCTCATTTCATTATCTTTTTCGATCTCAGTCCGTCCAATACCAAAAGGAGAAGAACTGCGGAACTTGGCCCGGGCAGCCATTCTGTGCTCGCCGTGACGTGAGGCATCAGTCTTTTCTGTGCACAGATAGTGCACACGCCACTGCCCGCACAAGCTGCATTGGTCGATCATGAGGCGGCAGAAATGCCAGGGCGCCATCACGGTCATTTAAAATCATATGGGAAAGGAGTAATATTAGCTGTCGCTCACATTGTTGCGCGACCAACATATGGGAGGAAAGCATGAATCGCAGATCTGCAATTGCCCTTGGCCTCACGGCCGCGGCGGCAACCCCTCTATTCGCCCTGACTGCGCATGCAAAGACCAAGAAATACGGCCCGAAAGACGGCAAGGAGATTGCTCCTGGCGTCAGGGTGGTGGAGGTCGGTACCGGGAACGCCGATATTCCCGCCTACAAGAGCATCTCGATTGTCGACGTGGTCTTTCAGCCCGGGGCACACGCTCCTCAAACCGTGATGGACAACGACATGGTCTGCACGATTACAGCCGGTGCATTCACGATCAAGAAAGCGGACAAGGAATTCAAGCTGAAGGAAGGCGACATGTACACTTGCGCCAAGGGCAAGACCGACGAGGCGACCAACACAAGCAAGGTGGTCGGCATACATCGCATCGCCGTCCTGATACCTGCTTAGAGAGACGGGAGTCCGGTCGACGCGTCGCCCGCATGTTGCCGTGCAATCAGCGACTCCAATTCCTGCAGATTCAGCGAGATCGGGCCTCGCTGTTCGAACCGGATGCGGTGATCGACTGTGGCGGTGGACGGTTTCTGCGCGGCTACGAAGCCATTCGCAGCCACTATGCCGACGTCACGAGCAGCGTGCGGCGCTGGTCAGCGGTGATCTAGCGCTGACGTCGACCCGCTTTCGGGACGCTGATGTGACAAGCTAGGGGGCCCGCCGGCAAACGGATGGATCATGGCTCTGGGTGATCGATCGATACAGTGTCGATTGGTGACCGGATGGTGGGACGGTTTGCCCCGAAGCGCAAACAGCGACATCGCGCCCGCAACGGGCGCGATCCGCCAGCAGTAAAGGCCGTGGACGGCTACCGCCGCAGCGCGTGTATGCTCGCCTTGCTGTCGTTGCCTATCGGCAGAGCCATATCATCGTCCAGAAGCCGCGTGATCCGGGCAAAGCCGGTGAACGCCTTTCTTGCTTCCTCCGCCGACATCTGTCCGGATAGGGCGGCCGAGCAGCAATTCAGGGCACACTGATACACAGGCCCACGCCGTCCCTTCGGCCATTTACGCAAGAAAACCATCGCCTCGGCGACACTATCCACTTCTTCCACAGGATGCCCCTGCCCGCGCGATATCCGCACGGGCGAAAAGAAATGCAGGTAGTCCATCGTTTCCTCCGCTTCGATCGAGATGCGCTCGATCGAACCCGCTGAAACGCGCCATCCGGTGCTTGGTTCCACGCGGAAAACAGAATCTTTAAAAAATCTGGCGGTCGAATGGATGAGCAATGTCGGCTATGTCGTCGGGAAGTGGCAGGCCGCTTTGCGGCCGGGTCGGTACTCCCTCAGTTCCGGCCGCTCCGAACGGCAGCGCTCAACCGCTATCGGGCATCGGGGATGGAACCGGCACCCGGATGGCGGATTGAGCGGGCTCGGCACATCGCCCGTAAGGATAATGCGCCTGCGCGTCCCGCTGGGTGTCGTCTCCACGACGGGAACGGCCGAGATCAGCGCCTGGCTGTAAGGATGGGCCGGGGCTGAAAACACCTCTTCCGCCGGTCCTTCCTCGACGATCGAGCCGAGATACATGACCGCGATGCGGGTCGAGACCTGACGCACCACGGACAGGTCGTGGGCGATGAAGACATAGGTGAGGTCCAGCTTCTCCTGAAGGTCGGCAAGCAGGTTGACGATCTGCGCCTGTACGGACACGTCGAGCGCTGAGACCGGTTCGTCGAGAACGACGAGATCGGGATTGAGGGCTATGGCGCGCGCTATGCCGACACGCTGGCGCTGCCCGCCCGAGAATTCATGGGGGAAGCGCATGACATGGTCCGGTAACAGTCCGACGAGCTCGAAGAGCTCCGCGACGCGGTTGGTGATCTCGCGCGATGAAAGCTTGCCATGGATGCGCAGCGGTTCCGCCACGAGGTCGCCGACACGCCGGCGCGGATTGAGCGAGGCCGACGGGTCCTGGAACACCATTTGCAGGCGCCGCCGCAGCGGCCTCAGTTCAGACAGCGACTTCGACGTGATGTCGTCGCCTTCGAACAGCAGCTCACCGTCTGAAATGTCGTAGAGCCTGACCAGACAGCGCGCCAGCGTGGACTTGCCACATCCGGACTCGCCGACCAACCCTACGGCTTCGCCGCGCCGCACCGTCAGGGAGACATTGTCGACCGCATGGACGGTTCGCCTGCCTTCGGCGGAAAAACGGGTGCCGATCGAGAAACGCTTGCCGAGCGAGCGCGTTTCGAGGATTGGACGGTCGTTGTCGATCATCGGTCCGCTCATGTCTGCGCCACTCGAAAGCAGGCCGCCGCGTGCGTGGCGGCACCAAGCTCGGGCTTGCCGGTTAGACAGGGCTCGTAGCGGACCCGGCAACGCGGACCGAAGGCACAGCCTTGCGGCAATCGCAGCAGCGATGGCGAATGCGAGACCATGCGATGGAAGCGCTGGCTGGAACAGGAAGGCGTTTTGGACACGACGCCGAAATCCAGCACGACGCTGGATGATTGCACGCTGATCATGCGCGAGGCGATCAATGGCGCTGGAATAGCGCTTGCCGACACGATGATGGCCCAGGATCTGCTGCAGCAGGGCAAGCTGGTCGCCCCGTTCAGCGCCCGCCATACCTATCCGGCGGGCATCTACCTGCATCAGCGCCGCAGCATCGGCAACAAGCCGGGTACCGGCCTGTTTCAGGACTGGCTGCTTTCCGAGGTCGAGGACCATAAGCGGGTGATGGCCATCGCCTAGGCAGCCCCGCTTGCCGACAGATATTGTGAACACGGGTTCGTCCAGATTCAGGCCGTGGATCGAGAACTCGAATCAACGGGCCTTTTCAAAAGCGGCTCACCACCCCGTCGATAATCGCGGTTCGCATTGAATATCTTTAAGGTCAAAGCCGGCAAATCGATTGCTTGCCGGTTCCCCCGCGTCAGGCGTAACCTCCGCGGTCAACGCGTGAGGGCGCGTGCTGCAAGAAGGGGACATTGCAATGACGATACAAGGCGCATCGCCTGACCTGTATAATGAAGACCTCGCTCCTGCCAAGGTTCGAAACTGGGGACCGTTCTCGATCTTCAACGTCTGGACGTCGGACGTCCATAGCCTGTGGGGCTACTACCTCGCCGCCAGCCTGTTTCTGTTCTGTGGCGGCTTCGTCAATTTCATCATCGCCATCGGCATCGGCTCGCTGATCATCTACGCGCTGATGAACATGGTCGGCTACGCCGGTGTGAAGACCGGTGTGCCCTACCCCGTGCTCGCCCGCGCCTCCTTCGGCATCTGGGGCGCCAACATTCCGGCACTGGTGCGCGCCATCGTCGCCTGCTTCTGGTACGGCGCGCAGACTGCCGCCGCCTCCGGCGCTATCGTTGCATTGCTCATTCGCTCGCAATGGTTCGCCGATTTCAACACCAACACCCATTTCCTCGGCCATTCCGGCCTGGAGGTGATCTGCTTCGTGGTCATATGGGCCCTGCAACTGCTGATCATCCAGAAAGGTATGGAAACGGTGCGCCGGTTCCAGGATTGGGCGGGACCAGCCGTCTGGGTGATGATGCTGCTCCTGGCCATCTATCTCTGTGTCAAATCCGGAACCTTCGCCTTCACCAGCGACATCCCGATGGACGTGCTTCTGGAAAAGACCAAGGATGCCGGCGTGCCTGGAACGCCGGGCTCGTGGACGTCGCTGTTCGCGGTCGCCGCGATCTGGGTGACGTATTTTTCGGCGCTCTATCTCAATTTCTGCGATTTCGCCCGCTATGCGCCCGATCAGGCGGCGCTGCGCAAGGGCAATATCTGGGGTCTGCCGATCAACCTGATCCTGTTCTCGCTGGTCGCCGGCGTCACCACCATTGCCGCCTACGACGTTTACCATGAGGTGCTGCTGCACCCCGACCAGATCTCGGCCAAGTTCGACAGCTGGTTCCTGGCCGCCCTTGCCGCCCTGACCTTCGCGGTGGCGACGCTTGGCATCAACGTCGTGGCCAACTTCGTGTCGCCGGCCTTCGACTTCTCCAACGTCTTCCCGCGGCAGATCGACTTCAAGAAGGGCGGCTACATCGCCGCTGTCATCGCGCTTGTGCTCTATCCGTTCGCACCGTGGGAAGGCAGTGCCGCCTCTTTCGTCAACGTCATCGGCGCGACAATGGGACCGATCTTCGGTGTGATGATGGTCGATTACTATCTGATCCGGAAGGGCGAGGTCGACGTCGAGGCGCTGTATCGCGAGGACGGCGAGTTCCGCTTCCAGGGCGGCTGGCATGTCAATGCCTTCATCGCCGCCGGCATCGGCGCCGTCTTCTCGTCGATCCTGCCGAACTTCACCAACTGGCTGCCGTCCTGGTGGGGCGTCTATGGCTGGTTCTTCGGCGTGGCGATCGCCGGCGTCATCTACTACGTGCTGCGCACCGCCGCCCTGGGTGCAGGTGCCAAGATAGCAAAAGCCTGACGAACTTCTCTGGGGCGGCGCAACGCCGCCCCAGATTTACGCTCCTATCATCTCGGCCAGCTTGCGCACCGTGTTCCAGTTGCGCGAGGTTCCGATGCCCATGCGCTTGTGATTTGCGGCCGCAAGCAGCCGCGAGCTAGGCCTCTCCCGTGAAAAGACGACCCAGATGTCGCCGCCGACCAGAAGCACCTTCTCGTCCGCGGCGGCATAGGCCTGAAGGCCCGATATGGCATTCTCGGCCACGGGTTTGCGCATCACGCGCACCGCGACCTGATCGCCGGCTTCCACCGACTCGGTCGGGAATGGATTGCCGCTTGCGAGTTTGCGCCAGTCTCCGGCGGCACGGACGATGATGTCGACATGGCGGCCAAAGGTCTGTTCGAAGGCGGATTCCAGCCGCTTCTCAAGTCCGGCGATCGAGATCTTTTCGCTCTCGAAAACCAGGTTGCCGGTCGCCGCCAGGGTGCGGACATTCTTCAGGCCGAGGCCTTCCGCCATCGCCTTGAGATCGGACATGACGACCCGCCGCCCCTCTCCCAGGGTGATGCTGTAGAGAAGCGCCACGTAGGTCCGCATGGTAGCGATCAGACCAGCCGGCTCTGCTCCACCGCCGCCTCGATGAAGCTGGCGAACAGCGGATGCGGATCGAGCGGCCGGCTCTTCAACTCGGGGTGATATTGCACGCCGATGAACCAGGGATGGTCGGGATATTCGACCGTCTCCGGCAGCACACCGTCGGGCGACATGCCGGCAAAGACCAGCCCGCAATCCTCCAGGCGCTTCTTGTAGTCGATATTGACCTCGTAGCGGTGCCGGTGACGTTCGGAAATCTGGGTGTCGCCGTAGATATCGGCGATCTTCGAGCCTTTGGCGAGCTCGGCCTGATAGGCGCCGAGCCGCATGGTGCCGCCGAGATCGCCGCTCGCCCTGCGCTTTTCCAGCATGTTGCCCTTCAGCCATTCGGTCATCAAACCGACGACTGGTTCCTTGGTGGGCCCGAACTCGGTCGATGAGGCATGTTCGACACCGGCCAGTGAGCGTGCTGCCTCGATGCAGGCCATCTGCATGCCGAAGCAGATGCCGAAATACGGCACCTTGCGCTCGCGTGCGAACTTCGCCGCCAGGATCTTGCCTTCGGAACCGCGTTCGCCGAAGCCGCCGGGCACGAGGATGCCGTGCACCTTCTCCAGCCAAGGCGTCGGGTCTTCCTTTTCGAAGATTTCCGATTCGATCCAGTCGAGCTTGACCTTGACATGGTTGGCCAGCCCGCCATGCGAGAGCGCCTCGATCAGCGATTTGTAGGCATCCTTGAGGCCGGTATACTTGCCGACGATGGCGATGGTGACCTCGCCCTCCGGATTGTGGATGCGGTTGGAGACAGCCTGCCATGGTTCCATGCGCGGCTTGGGCGCCGGGTCGATGCCGAACGCGGCCAGCACTTCCGAATCGAGACCTTCCTTGTGATAGGCCATTGGCACGTCGTAGATATGCGGCACGTCGAGCGCCTGGATCACGGCGCTCTCCCTGACATTGCAGAACAGCGACAGTTTGCGGCGCTCTTCCTTGGGAATGGCGCGGTCGGCGCGCACCAGAAGAATATCCGGCGCAATGCCAATGCCGCGCAATTCCTTGACCGAATGCTGGGTCGGCTTGGTCTTCAACTCACCCGCCGTCGGGATATAGGGCATCAAGGTCAGGTGGACATAGACGGCGTTGTTGCGCGGCAGATCGTTGCCGAGCTGGCGGATGGCTTCGAGGAACGGCATCGCCTCGATGTCGCCGACCGTGCCGCCGATTTCGCACAGCACGAAATCATAGTCGTCATTGCCGTCGAGGACGAAGTTCTTGATCTCGTCGGTAACGTGCGGGATGACCTGCACGGTCGCGCCGAGATAGTCGCCACGCCGCTCGCGCTCGATGATATTCTTGTAGATACGCCCGGTCGTGATGTTGTCCTGCTGGTTGGCGGAACGGCCGGTGAAGCGCTCGTAATGGCCAAGGTCGAGGTCGGTTTCGGCCCCGTCATCGGTGACGAACACTTCGCCATGCTGGTACGGCGACATCGTGCCGGGATCGACATTGAGGTAGGGGTCGAGTTTTTTGATGCGTGCGCGATAGCCTCGCGCCTGCAGGAGAGCCCCAAGGGCCGCTGCGGCAATGCCTTTTCCAAGTGAGGAAACCACGCCGCCTGTGATGAATACATATCGCGCCATGGGAGTCATCGCTTAACGCGGCCGGATTGATTCCGCCAGAGAAAAAACCGCCGCGAAGGCTTTTTCCCAAGATGGCGCTCGAACCATGACCCCGAAAAGTGGAATCCGGTTTTTGGACAAGATCACGACCAAACAGGTTTGAGCGGGACCTTAAGCAAAACAAAAGGGCCGGCTGAGCCGGCCCTTTCGGCATGATGATGGAAACGTCAGATGATGACGACTTTGGTGCCGACCCGGACGCGACTGTAGAGGTCCATGACGTGCTCGTTCATCATGCGGAAGCAGCCATTGGAGGCACTGGTGCCGATCGACTGCGGCGCGATGGTGCCGTGGATACGCAGATGCGTATCCTTCTTGCCGTCATAGAGATAGATGGCGCGTGCGCCGAGCGGGTTCTGGCCGCCGCCGGCCATGCCGTCCTTGTACTGGCCGTAGTGCTTGGGCTCGCGCTTCTGCATGTCGAGCGTCGGGATCCAGCGCGGCCATTCCTGCTTGTCGCCGACCGCGACCGTGCCCTTGAACTGCAGGCCTTCGCGGCCGACCGCGATGGCGTAGCGGCGTGCGGTGGTCGATGATTCGACGAGATAGAGCCGGCGAGCACTGGTGTCGATGACGATCGTGCCGGCATCGTAGCCCGTGAATTCCACGTCCTGAGGCACGAATTCCGGCTTCACCTTGAACGGCTTCTTGGCATTCTTCTGGGCAAGTGCCGAGTCGAGCGCGCGTGTCTCGGGCAGATAGCTGATCGATGAGCCAGATGAGGTTCCACCGAACAGACCGGCGAACAGGCCGCCGCTTGACTGCTTCTGGCCGCCGACCACCTCGCTGCGCAATTCGCCATTGTTACCGGTCAAAGCGACATTCATCACCTCGGCCGGGACAGGCTCGGCCGACTGGATAGGCGTGACCGGTTCAATCGGCTCGATAATCTTGATGGTCTTCTTGGTCGGCTTGGCATCGGCCACTTCGGTTGCCGGTGCTTTCTGACCCTTGCTGGCCAGGAATGCCTTCCGGTCCGCGTCAGCCCTGGCTTTGGCTGCCTCGCGCATCGCCAGCTTCCTGGCTTCGAGCGCCTTGGCTTTGGCGTCTTCCTTGCCAGCGGCGATCTTGGCCTCGATCTTCTTGATCTGGGCGAGGTCGTCCGGTGTCGGGGTTTTCTTCTTCTTGAGAAGCTTCAACTGCGCCGCATCGCTCTTGGCCGCGACGGGGATGGCGTCGGTTTTTTCAAGCGACACCGACTGTTGTGCGGCCATATTTGCCGGCATGCCGGCGAAGGCCGGGGAACTCATGCCGATTGCGGCGCAAAGTCCCAGGAAAATGAAGCTGCGAAGCTGCATGGCGAAGATCCGATCGTTCAATGCTTGTTGCCCACGGCGTCGCCCGGCGTCCCCCAAGGACGCCGAAAATGCCGCGTGCAATCTATAGTCGAATAAGCGCGGATGCCTCAAGCGCGAGACCGCACTGCTGCCCGTCGAATCTTCGTGATCGCGCAGCATTTGCCGCGACTGTGTTCAAACGATCACAGATCGCGGTTTGGAAACGTCAAGGTTACTGGTTCGGAACCTGAGGCGCCGCCGGCGCGGTGTTGGTGGTCCCGGTCGCTGGCGGCGTCGAGCCGGCGGCGGGTGCCGTGGCCGGGGCCGTTGCCGGAGGCTTTGCCGCGGCGTCGTTTCCGGACGGCGGCGTCGGCGTAGCGTTGCCGGCCGGTGCCGGCGTGGTCTTACCCGGCAGTTGGTTGAGCACGCCCTTGCCGTCCGAGGTTGTGGGAACCCGATCGAGAATGTCGATCGGTTTCTCGCCGTAGCGGGCGATGATCGACAAGGTCAGCGACGTCACAAAGAACGCAGCCGCCAGGATCGCCGTCGCCCGGGTCAAAGCGTTGGCGGCGCCGCGTGCAGTCATGAAGCCCGATCCGCCACCAATGCCGAGGCCGCCGCCTTCGGAGCGCTGCAGCAGCACCACGCCGACAAGGGCGAGTACGACCATGAGATGGATGACGATCAGTACGGTTTGCATAGTTTATCCTGGCAAGGCCTTGCCCGGCCGCGGACACGACCGGTGAATTGGAGGCGGCTCAATACAATGCTTTCACGGCATTTCCAAGCCCGTGGCCGGAATATGGGAAGCAACGCGCCCTTTGCAACGAATTTGGACGGGACGAGACCCGCCCACCCTCGTGACTCTCAGCCTGCAATGCTGCGATAGGCTTCGGCGATACCCAGGAAATCAGCCGCTTTCAGGCTGGCGCCGCCGACCAGCGCGCCATCGACATTCCGGACGCCCAGCAGCTCCACCGCGTTGGACGGCTTGACCGAGCCGCCATAGAGAATGCGCATCCTGGCGGCGGCGGCGCCGAGTTTTTCCGACAGCTTTTCGCGGATATGCGCATGCGCTTCGGCCACATCGGCCGCGGTTGGCGTCAAGCCGGTGCCGATCGCCCAAACCGGCTCATAGGCAATGACGGTGTTGGATGGCGTGGCACTTGGCGGCACCGAGCCGGCCACCTGGCGCGACAGCACCTCCAGCGTGGCTCCAGCCTCACGCTCCTGCCGCGTCTCGCCGATGCAAACGATGGCCACCAGCCCGGCACGCCAGGCCGCGGTGGCCTTGGCCTGGACCGTCGCGTCGTCCTCGCCGCTTTGTTCGCGGCATTCGGAATGACCGACAATGACATGGCTCGCGCCCGCGTCCTTCAGCATCTCCGCGGAAATGCAGCCGGTATAGGCGCCGCTCTCCTTGCTATGGCAGTCCTCACCGCCGGCATGGACCGGCGTGCGCGACAGGATCTCGGCGGCATGGGAAAGCAGTGTCGCGGGAACACAGACCAGTGCTTCGGTCTCGGCGTCGAGCCCGCTCATGAAACCGTTACCGATCATCCTGAGCTCGTTCAGCGAGGCGCTGGTGCCGTTCATTTTCCAGTTGCCGGCGACAAGCGGGCGAATTCCTGGCGTCATGGTGTGCTTCTCCGGGGGATATCAGGCTCTGGCCCTCACTACCAAAATCAGGCCACAAAGCAATCGACAGTGGACCGGAAGGGCGCTATTGCGCTTGTTTCAGACTCGGCGCATGCGAAAATGCGCATAAATCGGAAGTAACCATGCTTGGTATATTGAGAAGCGCGGCGGGTACCTGGGTCGCGAAGACATTGCTTTCGCTGCTGGTGGTCAGTTTCGCCGCGTGGGGCATCTCCGGACGGCTGATGGGCGGCCTTGCGGGCCACGATTCGGTGATAACGGCCGGCGGCACCAAGGTATCGATCAACGAATACCGCCTTGCATATGACCGCCAGCTCGCCGTCATGTCGCAGCAGTTCGGTCAGCGCCTCACTCATGAACAGGCAAAGGCGCTCGGCATCGACAACCAGGTGCTGGCGCAACTCGTTTCCGGTGCCGTTCTCGACGAACAGGCACGCAAGCTGGGCCTCGGCCTCTCCAAGGACCGGCTGGCCGAACTCACCCGCGAAGATCCGGCTTTCAAGGGCCCTGGTGGTCAGTTCGACCGAAGGACATTCGACTACATGCTGCACGAGGTCGGCATGCGGCCCGAGGATTACCTGAAGAACCGCGCCCAGGTGGCGGTGCGCCAGCAGATCGTCGAGGCTGTCTCGGACGGCCTCAAGGCGCCGGACACGTTCTTCAAGGCGGTCGCGCTCTACCGCGGTGAAGACCGCACCGTCGACTATTTGACATTGCCAAAGACGCTGGTCGAGCCGATCGAAGCGCCGAGCGACAGCGTGCTCCAGGCCTATTTCGAGGCCAACAAGAAAACCTACGCCGCACCTGAATACCGCAAATTCTCGTATGTCCGCCTGGAGCCGGTGGACATCATGGACACGACCGCGGTCACCGACCAGCAGGTCAGCGACGACTACAACAAGAACAAGGCACGCTACACCACGCCCGAAATGCGCACCATCGAGCAGCTTGTGTTCAAGACGCCGGATGCGGCCAAGGCAGCACTCGATTCGCTCAAGGCCGGCGCCACCTTCGACAAACTGGTGATCGCCGAAGGCAAGGCCCCGGCCGACACGCTGCTTGGCACGCTCGCCAAGGACAAGATCGCCGACAAGGCGGTTGCCGATGCCGCCTTCGCGCTCAACGTCAATGAAGTCAGCCAGGTCGTTCAGGGCACCTTCGGCCCAGTGCTGTTGCGCGTGACCGAGATCAAGCCCGAGGCGGTAAAGCCGCTCGCCGAAGTGTCCGACCAGATCCGCAAGGACCTGGCGCTGGGCGAGGCAAGCCGTATCCTTTTGGATGTGCACGACAATTATGAGGACACCCGTGCATCGGGCAGTTCTCTGGCCGACGCGGCCGCCAAATTGAAGCTTAAGGACATCACCGTCGACGCCATCGATCGCAATGGCCTGAGGCCCGATGGCTCCATCGTCAAGGACCTGCCGGAATCACCGTCGCTGATCAAGGCCGTCTTTGATGCGGAACCCAACACCGAAAACGAGGCGCTGACCACCGCGGACAACGGCTTCGTCTTCTATGAGGTCGGTTCGATCACACCGGCCCGCGACCGCACTCTTGACGAGGTGCGCCAGAAAGTTGTCGCCGACTGGACGGCGGCCGAGACCACCAAGCGGCTCGCCGCCAAGGCGGGCGAACTCGAGAAGCGCCTCAAGGCCGGCGCCACGCTCGACGTCATTGCCGGTGACCTCAAGCTGGAAAAGCAGACCAAGCGCGGTTTGAAGCGCGAAGCCGATGATGCCGATTTCGGCAAGGAGGGCGCCGCCGTGATGTTCGGGGTCGGCGAAGGCGGCACCGGCTTGATCCCCTCGCCCACCGGCGACGGCCAGATCCTGTTCAAGGTCGCCGAAGTGTTCGAACCGGCCGGCGCCGACGCCAGCTCGGTGCCGGAAGACGCGCAGAAATCATTCACCTCCGGCATGTCCGACGACCTGCTCGACCAATTGGTGGCGCAGTTGCAGACGCAGTACGACGTCCGCATCGACCAGGCCGCCGTTGCCCAAGCCTCGACGAGATGAGCGCGCTGAAAACCCATATCGCCAAGGTCGCGACCGGCACTGCCCTGTCCTTCGAGGAGGCCTGCGAGGCCTTCGACATCATCATGTCGGGCGATGCGACCCCAGGGCAGATCGGCGGCTTCCTGATGGCGCTGCGCGTGCGCGGCGAGACGGTGAACGAGATTTCGGGCGCTGTCGCAACGATGCGCGCCAAGATGCTTCGCGTCGATGCCCCTGACGGCGCCATCGACATCGTCGGCACCGGCGGCGACAATTCGCACTCGGTCAACATCTCGACGGCCTCCGCCTTTGTCATTGCCGGCAGCGGCGTGCCTGTCGCCAAGCACGGCAATCGTGGCCTGTCCTCGCTGACCGGCGCGGCCGACGTGCTGATTGCCCTCGGCGTCAAGATCGACATTGCGCCGGAGATGATCGGCAAATGCATCCATGAAGCCGGTGTCGGCTTCATGTTCGCGCCGGCGCACCATCCGGCGATGAAGCATGTCGGTCCGGTTCGGGGCGAGCTTGGCACGCGCACCATCTTCAACCTGCTCGGCCCGCTTTCCAACCCGGCCAGCGTCAAGCGGCAGATGGTCGGCGTGTTCATGCCGGAATGGATCATGCCGGTGGCCGAAACGCTGAAGGCGCTCGGCACCGAGCATGCCTGGGTCGCCCATGGCGATGGCTATGACGAGATCACCACCACAGGCGAGACGCAGGTTGTCGAACTGGTTGGCGGCGAAATCCGCAGCTTTACGCTGACCCCGGAAGAGGTTGGACTGAAGCGCCATACCAAGGATGAGCTGCGCGGCGGTGATGCCGCCTATAATGCCAAGGCCTTGCGCGACATGCTGGGCGGCGCCGCCGGCGCCTACCGCGACACGGTGTTGATGAATGCCGGCGCCGGACTGGTGATCGCCGGCAAGGCGACGACACTCGGCGACGGCATCGCCATCGCCGCGCAGGCGATCGACGGCGGCCGGGCGCTGCAGGTGCTCGACCGGCTGGTCGAAATTTCGAACGGGTGAACCGTGTCTGACATTTTGCGTAAGATCGAAGCCTACAAGCGCGACGAGATAGCCGCCGCCAAGGCACGCCTGCCGCTGGCCGAGATCAAGGCGCGCGCAAAAGACGCCGACGCGCCGCGCGGCTTTCTCGCCGCGCTCCAAGCGAAGCGCAGATCGGGCGGCTTTGCACTGATCGCCGAGATCAAGAAGGCAAGTCCGTCCAAAGGGTTGATCCGTGCCGATTTCGATCCGCCGAGTCTGGCCAAGGCTTATGAAAAAGGCGGCGCGGCCTGCCTTTCCGTGCTGACCGATGCGCCCTCCTTTCAGGGCGCACCGGAGTTCCTGACCAAGGCGCGAGCCGCCGTGACGCTGCCCGCCCTGCGCAAGGATTTCCTATTCGACCCCTACCAGGTCTACGAGGCGCGGGCCTGGGGCGCGGACGCCATTTTGATCATCATGGCCAGCGTCGATGACGCCATGGCAAGCGAACTCGAATCGACGGCATTCGAGCTCGGCATGGATGCCCTGATCGAGGTGCACGACGAAGCCGAGACGGAGCGCGCGCTGAAACTGTCATCGCAATTGATCGGTATCAACAACCGCAACCTGCGGACATTCGAGACCAGCCTCGATACGTCGGAGCGGCTGCGGGCAATGGTGCCGGTTGGTCATTTGCTGGTCAGCGAGAGCGGCATCTTCTCGCGTGACGATTGCCTTAGACTGCAAAGGATGGACATCGACGCCTTCCTGGTGGGCGAGAGCTTGATGCGCCAACGGGATGTGACCGCTGCAACACGCTCGCTGCTCACGGGCAAGGCGCCCGATGGGTCGGCCCGAAAATCGGAATCGATTTTCGGAGAGCACGATGCATAGAGTCAAAGTGATAGAGCGCACTTTGTGCGTCCGAATGGACGCACGTCGTTCTATGGCGATTTGACGATGGCGGCCGGCCTCACTCATCTCGGCGCGCAGGGCGAGGCCAACATGGTCGATGTCGGCGACAAGGACGAGACGACGCGCACCGCGATTGCCGAGGGTTTCGTCTCGATGCAGCCAGAGACGTTGAAGACCATCCTTGCCGGCAATGCCAAGAAAGGCGATGTGCTCGGCACCGCGCGCATCGCCGGCATCATGGCGGCGAAGAAGACGCATGAATTGATCCCGCTCTGCCACCCCCTGCTGCTGACCAAGGTTTCCGTCGACATTGAGCCTGATCATGCGCTGCCAGGCCTGAAGGTCACTGCCCTGGCGCGCGTCACCGGCAAGACCGGGGTCGAAATGGAGGCGCTGACCGCCGCGTCCGTGGCCTGCCTGACCATCTACGACATGGCAAAGGCGGTGGACCGCGCCATGGTCATCTCAGGTATCCGGCTGGTCGAAAAGACCGGCGGCAAGTCTGGCGACTACAAGGCAGGTGCCTGATGGCGCTGGTTCCAGTCGTCGAGGCGCTCGAACGCCTGCTTGATGGCGCCGTGCCGCTGGAGGGCGAAAGCGTTCCTCTCATCGAGGCTGTCGATCGTGTGCTGGCGGAACCCGTCGTGGCGCTTCGCACCCAGCCACCTTTCAACGCTTCGGCCATGGACGGCTATGCAGTGCGTGCCGCCGACGTGGCGTCGGTGCCGTCGAAACTCGCGGTGATCGGCATGGCGCCAGCCGGGCGCGGCTTTGACGGTACGGTCGGCCAGGCACAGGCCGTGCGCATCTTCACCGGCGCACCGCTGCCTGACGGCGCCGACACCATCGTCATCCAGGAAAATGTCCGGGATATCGGCGGTGGCAATATCGAGGTGATCGAGCCCGCCGCGGAGTGGCGTAACATCCGCCGCATCGGTCTCGATTTTTCCAAGGGCGACGTGCTGCTGGAAAAGGGACGCGTGCTCGACCCGGCGGCACTGTCGCTGGCGGCATCGGCCAATCATCCCCGAGTGAGCGTGGTGAAACGGCCGCTGGTCGCCATCATCGCCACCGGTGACGAGCTGTTGCCGCCCGGGAGCGAACTCGGGCCTGACCAGATTATTTCGTCCAACGCTTATGGCGTCGCCGCTGCAGCACAGTCGGTCGGTGCCCGCGCGCTCGATCTAGGGATCGCCGCCGACCGCAAGGACGCCATCGCCGGCATGGTCAGGAAAGCGGTCGCGGCGGGCGCCGATGTCATCGTTACGCTGGGCGGCGCCTCGGTCGGCGACCACGACCTGATCCATGACGTGCTGACCGGCGAAGGCATGACGCTCGGCTTCTGGAAGATCGCCATGCGTCCCGGCAAGCCACTGATGTTCGGACGCCTCGGCGATATCAGATGCATCGGCCTGCCCGGCAACCCGGTGGCAAGCCTGGTCTGCTCGCAATTGTTCCTGAAGCCGCTTCTGGCCAGGCTGGGCGGTCGCGCCTACCGTCAGGACTTCCGTCAGGCGCGGCTGGGCACCGCAATGCCCGCCAATGATCTGCGCCAGGATTATGTGCGGGCGGTGGTCAGGGAAGGCCACGGCGAACTGGTGGCAACGCCGTTCGGTATCCAGGATTCCTCGATGCTGAGGATGCTTGCCGACGCCAACGGGCTGGTCGTGCGCGCGCCTTTTGCCCCTGCATCCGCTGCCGGAGACGTTTGCAGCGTTCTGATGTTGCGCTAAAGAATTTTCCCATAAATAAGCTGATAAACAAGACAAAAATGATCTCGGCTATTCCGAGATCAAGGTCCGGGTCAACGCATGGGCCGGATCGGCAAGGCCATCAACGACGTCGTAATGATGCCGATCGGGCTCGACCACGGCACTGGTGATGGCGCCAAGCCCGGTCCAGATATTGGCCAGCAATGCATTCTGGCGCAGGAACTCGGAACGCTCCCCGCCGCCAGCCCAGCAGGTGATGCGGACACCATCCATGGGCCGCAGCAGTGCCGGGCTTTCCGTCAGCGCCTCATGCTCGTCGATTTTCAGCACCGTGTTCATGTCCGTGCGCATCAGCGGACGCAAATCATGCAAGCCTGAAATCGAAACGACATGGCGTATGCGCCGCGAGACATCGGCCGTCAAAGGCGTCGATGTCGTCACCATGCGGCTGGCGAGATGGCCGCCGGCCGAATGTCCGGTCAGCATCAGTGGTCCCCCGACCATGGCCGCCGCCTTGCCGATCGCCGCCCCGATTTCGCTGACAATGCCGGCGATGAGTATATCGGGGCATTGCGTATAGGACGGCATCGCCACGGCAAAGCCGGTGCCGACCCCGCCACCGGCGAGGTGCGACCACAAGCTCTTGTCGGTCTCCATCCAATAGCCGCCATGGATGAACACCACGAGTCCCCTGGGCGCGACATCGGGAAGGAAAAGGTCGAACCGATTGCGCGGCCCGTCGCCATAGGCGATGTCGAGCCGTGCCCGGCCCTGCGCCGACATCGCGTCTCGGAATGCTTGCGCGGGTTCCGCCCAGGCGGCCGGCCAACGGTCGCTGCCGGCGATATTGGCGCCGTTGGCGTAGGCATTGTCCCAGTCGGCAATGCGATGGTCGAGCATCGGCACCCTCCCCGAAGCGGTATCGTTTCAACACTAGCAATGGCCGCCGCCATGTCATGCGTCAATGCTCGAGCGAAAAACATTTTAGGCTTGAAACAAATTTCGACTGGTGCGATCCTGCGCTCTGTTCGACCATGGACGTGAGGCAGACAGGGGCAGCCGCAAGATGCTTGGGCCTTCAGCGCATATCGACACGTTCACGCGCGATCATTTGCCGCCGCCCGACCAATGGCCCGACTTCCTGCTCGACGGCTTCGACTATCCGGAACACCTCAACGCCGGTGTCGAATTGACCGACAGGCTGGTCGAGAAAGGCCTTGGCGACCACACCGCGCTGATCGGCAACGGCCGTCGCCGCACCTACAAGGAACTGTCCGACTGGACGAACCGGCTCGCCCATGCGCTGGTCGAGAATTATGGCGTCAAGCCGGGCAACCGGGTGCTGATACGCTCCGCCAATAACCCGGCAATGGTCGCCTGCTGGCTGGCCGCCACCAAGGTCGGCGCTGTCGTCGTAAACACCATGCCGATGCTGCGCGCCGGTGAACTCACCAAGATCGTCGACAAGGCGGAAATAACGACCGCGCTCTGCGACACCAGGCTGATGGACGAGATGACCGCCTGCGCCAAGGACAGTGCGTTCCTGAAGCAGGTGATCGGCTTCGACGGCACCGCCAACCATGACGCCGAGCTCGACCGCGCCGCCCTCGACAAGCCGGTCACCTTCACCGCCGTCAGCACCGGCCGCGATGACGTCGCCCTGCTCGGCTTCACCTCGGGCACGACAGGCGTGCCGAAGGCGACGATGCATTTCCACCGCGATCTCCTGATCATCGCCGATGCCTACGCCCGTGAAGTCCTGCAGGTGACGCCGGACGACATCTTCGTCGGCTCGCCGCCGCTCGCCTTCACCTTTGGCCTTGGCGGGCTCGCCATATTCCCCCTGCGCTTCGGTGCGGCGGCGACACTGCTGGAACAGGCGACGCCGCCCAACATGGTCCACATCATCGAGACCTACAAAGCGACCATTTCCTTCACCGCGCCGACCGCCTACCGGGCCATGCTGAAGGCCATGGACGAAGGCGCCGATCTGTCATCGCTGCGTGTTGCCGTTTCGGCCGGCGAGACCTTGCCGGCGCCGGTCTTCGAAGAGTGGACGCGAAAGACCGGCAAGCCGATCCTCGACGGCATCGGCGCCACCGAAATGCTGCACATCTTCATCTCCAACCGCTTTGACGACAGGAAGCCGGCTTCGACCGGCAAGCCGGTCGGCGGCTATGAGGCCCGCATCGTCGACGGCGACATGCACGAGGTGCCGCGTGGCGAGACCGGACGGCTGGCGGTGCGCGGGCCAACCGGCTGCCGCTACATGGCCGATGACAGGCAGAAGGACTATGTGCGCGACGGCTGGAACCTCACCGGCGACACCTTCACGCAGGATGAGGACGGCTTCTTCCACTTCGCCGCGCGTTCCGACGACATGATCGTCAGCGCCGGCTACAACATCGCCGGACCCGAGGTCGAGGCGGCGCTGCTTTCGCATCCCGATGTCGCCGAATGCGCGGTCATCGGCGCCGACGATGGCGAGCGCGGCCAGATCGTCGAGGCGCATGTCGTTCTGGTGCAAGGTGTCTCGCCAGACGCGATGACCGTCAAGCGCCTGCAGGAGCACGTCAAGGCAACCATCGCGCCCTATAAATACCCGCGATCGGTCAAATTCATCGCCGCCCTGCCCAAGACCCAGACCGGCAAGATCCAGCGCTTCCGGCTGCGCACGGAGAAGATCAATTGAGCGAGCCCTACGATCCGGCGTCCGAAGGCGCTGAGATGTCGTTCAAGGAACGCATGTCCTACAGCGACTATCTGCAACTGCAGAAAGTGCTCGACGCGCAGGCGCCGCTGTCATCGGCGCATGACGAAATGCTGTTCATCATCCAGCACCAGACATCGGAATTATGGATGAAGCTCGCCTTGCATGAGATCGGTGCTGCGATCCGTTCGATCCGTGCCGATCGGCTCGAGCCGAGCTTCAAGATGCTGTCGCGCGTCGCCCGTATTTTCGAGCAGTTGAACAATGCCTGGGACGTGCTGCGCACGATGACGCCCAGCGAATACACCGAGTTCCGCGACTCGCTCGGCCAGTCCTCGGGTTTCCAATCCTGGCAGTATCGCGCCATCGAGTTCATGGCCGGCAACCGTAACCTCGCCATGCTCGGGCCGCACAAGCACCGGCCGGACCTCAACGCCAAGCTGGAGGCAATCCTGGCCGAGCCGTCGCTCTACGATGAAGCGCTGCTGCTTCTGGCGCGCAACGGCTTCGACATTGGGGCGGACGCAAAGCGCACGGAGTGGCGCGAGACGCGGACGGAAAACGAAGAAGTCCTGGTCGCCTGGCAGACGGTGTACCGCGATCCGCAGCGCTACTGGATGTTCTACGAATTGGCCGAGAAGCTGGTCGACTTCGAGGACTACTTCCGCCGCTGGCGCTTCAACCACGTCACCACAGTGGAACGCATCATCGGCCTGAAGCGTGGCACCGGCGGCACATCGGGCGCCTCCTATCTCAAGAAGATGCTCGAGGTCGTCCTGTTTCCGGAACTCTGGAACGTCCGTACCCGGCTCTGAACCCTTGTTTGACGACTGTTCAGGTCACCGCCGTCTTGACCGCGAAGCGCGCATCCTTCCAGGCGCCGGTGCGCAGGATATCTTCCAGTACGTCGACCGCCTGCCATACATCGGTGTAACCGACATAGAGCGGCGTGAATCCGAAGCGGATCGTCGACGGCGCACGGAAATCGCCGATCACGCCGCGCTCGATCAGTGCCCGCATCACCTGGTAGCCATTGGGGTGGAGGAATGAAACCTGGCTTCCACGCGCATTGCCGTCGCGCGGGCTTTCCAGCTCCAGGCCGTAGGCGCCGCATCTGGTCTCGACGAGTTGGATGAACAGATCGGTGAGCGCGATGCTCTTCTTGCGCACCACCGCCATGTCGACATCGTCCCAAAGGTCCAGTGCCCCCTTCAGCGCCCGCATCGACAAGACAGCCTGCGTGCCGCACAGGAACCGGCGGATGCCGCTGCCGGCCGCATAACCCTGTTCGAAGGCAAAGGGCCGCGCATGGCCCCACCAACCGCTGAGCGGCTGCCGGACTTTGTCGTGATGACGCTCGGCTGCGTAGATGAAGGCTGGCGCGCCCGGACCACCATTGAGATATTTGTAGGTGCAGCCGATGGCGAAATCGGCATTGGCGCTGTCGAGCTCGACCGGCAAGGCGCCGGCCGTATGGCAGAGATCCCAGACGATGAGCGCACCGACCTGGTGGGCCTTGCATGTCAGTGCCGCCATGTCGCGCAGCTGGCCGGATTTGTAATTGACATGGTTGACCAGGATGACCGCGACACGCTCGTCGATCAGTTCCTCAATGGTCGGCGCGTCGACGCCCTCGAGCCGCAGCACGGTGCCGGGTCGCGTCGAGGCCACGCCTTCGGCCATGTAGAGATCGGTCGGAAAGCTGTCGCCCTCGGCGACGATGATCGAACGTTCCGGCCGCATGCCGAGTGCGGCATGCAGCACCTTGTAGATGTTGATCGAGGTCGTATCGCAGACCACCGTCTGGCCGGCCGCCGCACCGATCAGGCGTCCCAGCTGGTCGCCAAGCGCGACCGGCATGTCGAACCAGCCGGCTGTGTTCCAGGCACGGATCAGGTCCTGCGCCCACTCCTGCGTCGCTGCCTTCTGCAATTCGTCAAAGACGGCGGGCGCCGCGGCCCCGAGCGAATTGCCGTCGAGGTAGATGACGCCTTCCGGCAAGATGAAGCGGTCGCGCATGGCGCGCAGCGGGTCCGCCGCGTCCATGGCTTCGACGGCTGCGAGATCGGGAATTGCGCGCATCATTTGTGACATCCCTGATTATTCACGCCCTGGTGGGGTTTGGGGGGACTTGGGGGGCTTGGGGTTTACGAGCTATTCACGGATCGCTTCGCGTGCTGGCGCCGGCCCGCGACTGCGCTTGAGACTGGGCAAGGCGAGCATGGCCAGCACGAACAGGCCCGTGGCAAGCTTCAGGTCGGGCGGCGGCATGCCGGCGGCAAGGCAGAACGACACCAGCTGGTAGTAGATGATCGCGCCGGCGAAAGGCGCCAGCAGCTGCCGCCAGACCGTCTGCTTGCCGACGACGGCCTCGCCGATCATCAGCGCGGCAAGGCCGTTGATGAGGATGCCCAGCCCCATATTGACGTCGGCGAATCCCTGCGACTGCACCATCAGCGCGCCGCTTGACGCCGAAAACGCGCTCGCCAACCCGACACCGCCTATGGTCGCGGCCCAGACATTGATGCCTTGCGCCTCGGCCATGTCAGGATTGGCGCCCACGGCGCGCACGGCCGTGCCCTTCTCGGTCCTGAAGAACATGTAGAGCAGCATGAAGGCGATAAGCGCGAGAAGGCCAGCGACGACGATCTTGCTGGCGGGAAAACCCGGCCGCGCGAACGGCACCCAGTCGAACACCGTCGGCGAGCCGAACACGGAGAGGTTGGACTTGCCCATGATGCGAAGGTTGATGCTGTAGAGCATCGTCATCATCAGGATGCCGGCAAGAAGCGTGTGGATGCGGAAGCGCAGATGGATGAACGCGGTACAGCAGCCCGCCGCGAAGCCGACAACGAGGGCGGCGGCGATGCCCATCAGCGGCGATGCGCCGGCGGCAAGGAGAACGCCGCAGACGCAGCCGCCCAGCGGAAAAGCGCCTTCGCTGGTGAGATCGGGAAAATTCAGCATGCGAAACGGGATCATGATCCCGAGCACGACAAAGGCCAGGATCAGGCTCTGCGCCATGGTGACCGGCATGATCGCGACGAAGCTGGCGAGAATGTCCTGAACAAAACCCATGGTGATCAGCTCGCCAGCAACATGCGGTCGGTTTTGACGGAGAAATGGCCGATCAGATCGATAACCGTGACCCTCGCCTTCTCCTCGCCGCTAACTTCCAGAAGGACGCGGCCCGCGTCGAGCATGATCACGCGGCTGCCATAGTCGACGGCGTGCTGCATGTTGTGGGTCACCATCAAAGTCGTCAGCTTCAGCGCGCTGACGGCGCGCACCGTCGCCTGCATGACAATCTCGGCCGTGCGCGGATCAAGTGCCGCGGTATGTTCGTCGAGCAGCAGCAAGTCAGGCGATCCGCCGACCGCCATGATCAGCGACAAGGATTGCCGCTGCCCGCCCGAGAGCAGGTCGACGCGTGTGTCGAGGCGGTTTTCAAGGCCGAGACCCAGTATCGACAGGCGTTCCCTGTAGGACGCAAGGCGGGTGGCGTTCAGCCCCTGGCGTAAGGTGCGCTTGCTGCTGCGCAAATCAGCCAGCAGCATGTTTTCAGCAACCGTCATGCTGGCGGCGGTGCCGCGCATCGGATCCTGGAATACGCGAGCCAGTCTCGAGGCGCGCTTGTGCACCGGCATACCAGTCACATCGGCGCCATTGATCAGAATCTGGCCGGAATCGAGGATCAGAGCGCCGGAAATGGCGTTGAGCATGCTGCTCTTGCCGGCCCCGTTGGAGCCGATGACGATGCCGAACTCGCCTGTGGCCAGCGACAGGCTGAGACCGTCCAGCGCGATCTTCTCGTCAGCCTGGCCCTTGTAGAATACCTTACGCGCGGATCGGATCTCGAGCATCGTTCCTCCCTGACCTTGTGGTGACAGCGCCCGCGCCGTCACCCTCACAGCGCCGATGTCAGTCGACGATGCAGCCGCAATCGGCCATCGAAGCCGGTATTTCGATGCCGAACGCAGCCATCGCCTTGCGCGAGATCAACGCCATGTGGTCCTTGTAGGCCGGGCGTGACGGTGCGATCGTCTTGGGATCCTTGCCCTTGAGGATTTCGGCCGCGATGTTGCCGGCGTTGATCCCGACCTGCGTATAATTGACCGCGAAGCTCGCCGGCACGGTGCCGTTGCGGACCGCGCTGTCATCGGCGTTGACGACCGGGATGCCGGCCTGGCGCGCGGCGGCGGAGACAGCGGCGATCGCCGGCTGGATCAGGTTCGAGGTCGGTCCGTAGATCACATCGGCTTTCCCGGCGAGCGAGGCGATGCGTTGCTGAATGTCATTGACGTTGTCGATGCCGACTTCCACGACCTCGAAACCGGCGGCCGGTGCCGCCGCCTTGATCTTCTCGATCAGGGCAACGTCGTTGGCTTCACCGGGATTGTAAGGCACACCAAAACGCTTGGCGTTTGGCAACAGCTTCTTGGTGAAGGCCATCACCGCGGCAACATCCTGAAGATCGGTGGCGCCAGTCATGCCTTCATCACCCGAGTCCCACGACGGCACGAGCTTGGCCGCCACCGGATCGGTGACCGCGGCAAAGACGATCGGAATGCCGGAGCCCGCGAGCGCTTTCTTGGCGATCTGCGAGACCGGCGTGGTGATGGTGTAGATCAGCTTGGGCTGCTCGGCCTGCAGCTTTGCGATCATCTGCGGCACCAGCGATGCATCGAAATTGGTATGGCTCTCCGTATAGACGACGTCCTTACCATCGACGAAGCCATTGTCCGTCAGCGCCTTCTTGAAGCCGGCTATGGCCGCGTTCAATTGCGGATGCTCGCCAAAATTGGCGATGCCGATGCGGATTTGATCGGCGGCGGCACTGCCGGCGCTCACCATCAATGCGCCGGCCAAGAACAAACCCGACAGCCAAGCGGATTTCGACTTCAACATCATTTCCCTCCCAGATTTGATCGACGCCGTTTGCAGCGCGGCTACTGCGGCGATCATGGTCAGTCCGTCGGCCCGTGTCAAACATTATATATAATTCTTGCCATGCCCCCACATCATATATAATTTTCTTTGGCAGACGATGGATGGACCGCGATGCAGGATCAAACGATCTCCACAAAGACGGAGGCAGCCTATCAGCTGTTGCGGCGCGATATCCTGACGACGCGCCTCATGCCCGGGGCCCCGCTCAAGCTGAGTGCGCTGCGCGGCACCTATGGTGTTGGCTGGACGCCGTTGCGCGAAGCCTTGTCGCGGCTAGAGGCCGAACGCCTGGTCACCGCCATCAGCAATCGTGGTTTTGCCGTCGCTCCGGTATCGCGGGCCGAACTGGAGGACCTGGCACGCGCCAGGATGGTGGTCGAGATACCCCTGTTCCTCGAATCGATGGAAAAAGGCGGCAAGGAGTGGGAGGATGCCGTTGTCACCGCCCACTACCGGCTCTCCCGTTGCAAGACCGCGGTCGACGATCCTTCGGATGCGGCCGTCGATAAATGGGACGAGAACCACGAAGCTTTCCATGCGGCGCTGCTGAGCGCGGCGACTTCCAATTGGCTCATGCGATTCCGCTCGACCATCGCCGATCAGCTGCGACGGCATCATCGTTTTCTCGGCCTGGCGCCGACATTGCGGGCCGCGGCTGGCCTGAAGGACGGTTATGAAGAGGCTATGGAGGCATTGTGCGAAGCGATTGCGATCGAACACCATACAGCGATCATGGAAGCTGCACTCGATCGTGACGTCGAGCGGGCCAAGGCGCTGATGACGGCGCATATCGGCTATACCCTGCACGTCTATGTCCATAGCGAAGACAGCGGCGCGACCAAATACGCCGCCCGCGCCGGCAGTTTGAAAGCGGGTTCCGGGTGACTTCAGCGCTTCCGCGACGCCTATTGGCATGCGCTGGCCGGAGTGGGCCAAACGCCTGGATCCATCGCCGCCCCAAAGCTACCAATCGTTGGCGTTTTGGTTTCGTTTCGTTCCGCGAATAATGGATCCATAAATTGTACAATCCACCCGCGAAGAGCCCTCCGAAAGACTGATGCCAAGGCCTATCAGAGGATAGGCCACAGGCCATTAACCAAAACGATTTCAATGCCTCCCGATCGCCGAAAGGGTCGGCCGCAGTCCGCTGTCGCGGCAAAAAACTTCAGACGCGTTAACAAATTCATTAAACTTTAAACAGTTGCGGAACACAACTGGAACGGATAGTGTTTGTTCTGGGTTTGTTTTTTCGATTCTGGTTCAGACCTTTCGTTCAATGCCTTGGGGGCCGCCATGCTGACACGCAAGCAACATGAACTGCTGATGTTCATCCACGAACGGCTCAAGGAAAGCGGAATACCGCCCTCCTTCGACGAGATGAAGGAAGCACTCGATCTTGCCTCCAAGTCGGGCATCCATCGCCTGATCACGGCGCTGGAGGAACGTGGCTTCATTCGCCGGCTACCCAATCGGGCGCGCGCGCTGGAAGTGCTGCGGCTGCCGGACTCGATCGCGCCGGGCCTCAATGCGGCAAAGAAATTCTCGCCAAGCGTCATCCAGGGCAGCCTTGGCCAAGGCAGTCCCGGCCGCCAGATCAGGCCGGCGACGGCGCCTTCGCGCCTGCCCGCGGCCGGCAACGACGACGATGCTGTTTCAGCCGTGTCCATCCCGGTCATGGGTCGTATCGCCGCCGGTGTGCCGATCGATGCCATCCAGCATCAGACGCATTCGATTTCGGTGCCGCCGGACATGATCATGGGCGGCGAGCACTATGCGCTGGAAGTCAAGGGCGACTCGATGATCGAGGCCGGTATCTTCGACGGCGACACGGTCATCATCCGCAATGCCGATACAGCAAGTCCGGGCGAAATCATCGTGGCGCTGGTCGACGAGGAGGAAGCAACGCTGAAGCGGTTCCGCCGCAAGGGCGCCTCGATCGCGCTCGAAGCCGCCAATCCAGCCTACGAAACACGCATCTTCGGACCGGATCGGGTCAAGGTGCAGGGCAAGCTCGTCGGGCTGATCAGGCGCTACTGAACTGGCTTACCATCGGGCTTGTCGGCCTTTTTATAGGGGGCCAGCCCCCTCGCCTCGCGTGAGAATTTTCGCTGCTCGTGCCAGGGTCGGTATGGTCCGTCGATGGCGAATTCGATCTCAGCCGGGGTCGTGGCCGATTGGGGATCGAAGAAAACGGCGGCACTCCCCTTGCGGGCGAGCTGGCGTTTGGTGACGACGAGAACCAGCGGATTATGGCAGGCGTCATAGGCGGTCGCGTCATTGACGACGATCAGGTCGGCGAAAGCGCAGGCCTTCCAGGTGTTCTTGCGATCCTCGACATAGGCGATGATCGCGCCGGAAGGGTGCCTGGCAAGGCACAGGCCTTCGCGGCAATAAAACGGCGATCCCTGCGGCAGGTCGGTGGGAGCGGAAATATCGAATTGCCCGTCCGTCTTGTCGAACATTTCCGGTAGGACGATTGTTTCGGAGATCAGAGCGCGTTTCCAATTGTCGGCTGCGAATTCGTTCGGACGTTCCCGGTTGACGGCCAGTTCGCCATTGCCGATCGACAGAGCCACCAGCCGCGCATCTTCCGAGATCAGCACATCGGGCGCGCGCGTGTGCGACACAGTCAACAGACCGGCAAGCGCGAATGGCACCGCCGTGAGCCGGAGCCACGTCGTCGCCATCGTCGCGATGACCAGCGCGACGGTGACCAGCAGCACGGATTGCTGCGAAATCAGTCCGACTCCATCGACCGGAGAGCGCTCCGATATCCACGCCGATATGGCGATCATCGCTGTCAGGCCCTTGCCCATGAGGTAGAGAGCCGGCCAATCCAACCCGAACGGCATCAGCAACGCGCTGGCGACGGCCAGGAACATCACGATCGATACGATCGGCATGACGGCCAGATTGGCGAACAGGCTGAGCGGTGACACCCGCTGGAAATGCCAGATGGCAAACAGTGCCGTCGCGCTGCCGGCGATGATGGACGTCATGGCCAATCCACCTGTCGCCAAGAGGAATTTTCGCGTCAGAAATCCGGGTAGGGATCGCTTTGGCGGCGGAGGCCTCGTCTTTCCCGCATGGTGGTCGGCCCAGCCGGCATAGGCGCCAACCAAGGCTGCGGTTGCCGCGAACGACATCTGGAAACTCGGGCCGACGACCTCGTGCGGCGAAACCAGGATAACGGCGATCGCCGAGATCGCCAGATTGCGCATGGTCAGCGCCGCGCGATCGAACAAGACGGCGATCAGCATCACCGCCAGCATGATGAAGCTGCGTTCGGCCGCGACGACGACGCCCGAAATGACGAGATAGGCGGCGATCGAAAACAGTGCGGCGGCGGCGGCGTATTTCTTCACCGGCCGGCGCGCGGAAAAGCCTGGAAACAGCGCGAAGGCGCCGCGCAGCAGACCCATGATGGTGCCGGCCACCAGCGCCATATGCAGACCCGAAATCGAGATGATGTGATAGATGCCGGTGCGCCGCATCGCTTCGTTGATTTCATCGGGAATGCCGGCCCGCACGCCGACGATCAGCGCCGCCGCGATCTCGCCTTCCGCGCCGCCAATGCTGCCCCTGATGTGGTCGGCGATGGCTTCGCGGGCATTTTCGATGCCTGAAAACACGCGTGCCGGCAGCGGTATCTCACCGGCTTCGGCGGAGACAACCGTTGGATTGCCGAGAAAGAAGCCGCTGCCGCCGATGCCGGCGAAATAGCTGTCGAAGGAGAAGTCGTAGCTGTCCGGCCGCACCGGGCCGGTCGGCGGCAGCAGTTTGGCATAACCTGTGACAAGCGAGCCGGCAGTCATTTCGGGCGGTATCTTGCGTGCCGAAAGCCGGACCCTTTCAGGCGCGTAGCGCAGTTTCGGCCGGGCGGTCGAAATCACGTCCATGGTCAGCCGGATGCGGCCGCTCTCCATCTCCTCGAGCGAGATCACGCGGCCGGTCAGTTGCGTCGAGATTTCCGAGCCCAGCATCCGGGTTCCGGCTCGCCATGTTTCGACCTTCGCCGCAAGCAGGCCAAGCGCACACAACAGCACCGCCATGAAACACAGATGGGTTTTCGGCCAGGAGCGCGAGACGAATGCACAGACCGCCGCCAGAACCACGACCGCGACAGGCTCTGCAAAATCGGGCTCGGACGCCAGCGAAAAGTAGCAGATCGCCCCAACGGCCAGGCAGACCGGCACCAGCAGGAAGGCGATGCCCCGGTCGAGTTCCAGCTCCGCCGCCTTGGCCACGACGTGACGCAGGCGAGGCAAGGATACCAGGCCGATTTGCCGGCGCACGCGCACAATTCTGCGTGCGGCAGGAGATGGAGTTGGCGCCGGGCTATCCGCCTGCAGCGGCTGGGTTGCGGGCGCAGCCACGAGCGGCGATGGCAGCGGGATCGCAGGAGGCGTCGCAAACAGCGATCGCTCGCTGACGCCGACAATGGCGCCCTCGCCCCGATCCGAGCCTCGGCCTCGTCCAGTCATCGGGTCTGCCCCTTGCGCCCTCGACACCCTATGCTACATGAACGCGCGACGCGCGAAAGTCCGCGCACTCCGCACTCAGCTTCAGACGTTTTCCGAGAGTTCCATGCCCGACAAGGTCATCACCCGTTTTGCTCCCTCGCCGACCGGCTATCTGCATATCGGCGGCGCGCGCACGGCGCTGTTCAACTGGCTCTATGCCAAGCACACCGGCGGCATGATGCTGCTGCGCATCGAGGACACCGATCGCGAGCGTTCGACCGATGCGGCCACATCGGCCATTCTGGACGGCCTGACCTGGCTCGGCCTGTCGTGGGATGGTGACTCGGTCTCCCAATTCGAGCGCGCGCCGCGCCACCGGGAGGTGGCCGAGGAGCTGGTGCGCCTGGGCAAGGCCTATTACAGCTACGAGACTTCAGCCGAGCTCGAGGCGATGCGCGAGGCAGCACGCGCCAAGGGCCTGCCGCCACGCTATAACGGCCACTGGCGTGACCGCGCCCCGTCGGAGGCACCCGCCGGCGTCAAGGGTGCCATCCGCATCAAGGCACCGACCGAGGGCGAGACGGTGGTGCAGGACCGGGTCCAGGGCGAGGTGCGTTTCCCCAACAAGGATCTCGACGATTTCATCATCCTGCGTTCGGACGGCAACCCGACCTATATGCATGCCGTCGTCGTCGATGACCACGACATGGGCATCACCCATATCATCCGTGGCGACGATCACCTGACCAATGCCGCACGCCAGACCGTGATCTACAACGCCATGGGCTGGGACGTGCCGTCGATGTCGCACATCCCGCTGATCCATGGCGCCGACGGCGCCAAGCTGTCGAAACGCCACGGCGCGCTGGGCGTCGAGGCCTACCGCGCCATGGGCTATCTGCCCGAGGCGCTGCTGAACTACCTGGCGCGGCTGGGCTGGAGCCATGGCGACGACGAGGTCATGTCGATCAAGGACATGATCTCCTGGTTCGATATCGGCGACGTCAACAAGGGCGCGGCGCGCTTCGACTTCGCCAAGCTCGAGGCGCTGAACGGCGTCCATATGCGCCGCATGGCCGACACCGAATTGTTCGACATTTTCATCGCCACCTTGCCCTATCTGGAGGGTGGCCCGGCAATGGCGGCGCGCCTCGACGAGAAGAACAAGGCGCAATTGCTGGCAGCACTTCCGGGCCTGAAGGAGCGCGCCAAGACGCTGGTCGAGCTCGTCGACGGCGCCGGCTTCCTGTTTGCCGCGCGGCCGCTGCCGATCGACGACAAGGCGGCACTCCTGCTCAATGACGATGCCCGCAAGATCCTGCGCGGCGCTCACGAAGCTTTGAACGCGCTGTCCGGCGACTGGACAGCCGCCACGGCCGAGGCCGCGATCCGCGACTATGCGCTGGCTGGCGGCCATAAGCTCGGCGCCGTGGCCCAGCCGCTGCGGGCTGCCTTGACCGGCAAAAGCACCTCGCCGGGCGTGTTCGACGTGCTGGCCGTGCTGGGGCGTGAGGAAAGCCTGGCGCGCATAGCGGATCAAATCGATTAGGAGCAAACTGGCCCAAGAAGATTGGCATTGAAAGGCGCGTTTCGCAGTGCAACATTAGGCTTGGCCCAATCTGGCACGCACCTCCTAAAATGCGGTGGCGAATACGCGCATTGCGGTGATTTCGACGTGTCGCTCTGCGGAATTTGCCTTTGCCGGCATGAGGAAACAAGAAGGAGTTTGCAATGACCGAAGCTGCGAAAAAACTGGATGTGGGCGGCCAGGAGGCCACGGCAACGCTGCAATTTGCCGGCAAGACTCACGAATTCAAGGTGCGAAGCGGCTCGGTCGGACCTGACGTCATCGACATCGCCTCGCTCTACAGCACCACCGGCGCCTTCACCTATGATCCCGGCTTCACCTCTACGGCAAGCTGCGAGTCGGAGATCACCTTCATCGATGGTGATGCCGGCATCCTCCTGCATCGGGGCTACCCGATCGACCAGTTGGCCGAACACGGCGACTTCCTCGAGGTCTGTTACCTCCTGCTCTACGGCGAACTGCCGACGAAGGCGCAGAAGGACGATTTCGATTATCGCGTGACGCGCCACACCATGGTGCACGAGCAGATGTCG
Source organism: Mesorhizobium sp. Cs1321R2N1 (assembly GCF_037179725.1). Taxonomy (NCBI): domain Bacteria; kingdom Pseudomonadati; phylum Pseudomonadota; class Alphaproteobacteria; order Hyphomicrobiales; family Phyllobacteriaceae; genus Mesorhizobium; species Mesorhizobium sp. Cs1321R2N1. The sequence goes on from NZ_JAPYKP010000003.1 coordinate 79,905, forward strand.
CGCTTCTTCACCGGCTTCCGCCGCGACGCGCACCCGATGGCGGTGATGTGCGGCGTGGTTGGCGCGCTGTCGGCCTTCTATCACGACTCGACCGACATCTCCGACCCATACCAGCGCATGGTTGCGTCCATGCGCCTGATCGCCAAAATGCCGACGATCGCGGCCATGGCCTACAAGTACCACATCGGCCAGCCCTTTATTTATCCGAAGAACGAGCTGAATTTCGCCGCCAACTTCCTGCACATGTGCTTTGCCGTGCCGTGCGAGGAATACAAGATCAACCCGGTGCTGGCCCGCGCCATGGAGCGCATCTTCATCCTGCACGCCGATCATGAGCAGAACGCTTCGACCTCGACCGTTCGTCTCGCCGGCTCTTCGGGCGCCAACCCTTTCGCCTGCATTGCCGCCGGCATCGCTTGCCTGTGGGGCCCGGCCCATGGCGGCGCCAATGAAGCGGCGCTCAACATGCTGGGCGAGATCGGCCATGTCGATCACATCCCGGAATTCATCGCCCGCGCCAAGGACAAGAACGATCCGTTCCGGCTGATGGGCTTTGGCCATCGCGTCTACAAGAACTACGATCCGCGTGCCAAGATCATGCAGAAGACGGCGCATGAGGTTTTGGGCGAACTCGGCATCAAGGACGATCCGCTGCTCGACATCGCGATGGAACTGGAAAAGATCGCGCTGACCGATCCCTATTTCATCGAGAAGAAACTCTATCCGAACGTCGACTTCTACTCCGGCATCACGCTGAAGGCGCTGGGCTTCCCCACCACCATGTTCACCGTGCTGTTCGCGGTCGCCCGCACGGTCGGCTGGATCGCGCAGTGGAAGGAAATGATCGAGGATCCGCGCCAGAAGATCGGCCGCCCGCGCCAGCTCTACACCGGCGCGCCGGAGCGTGACTATGTGCCGATCGCCAAGCGGTGAATGGAAAAGTCAGTAGTCAGTAGTCAGTAGGGAATAGCCGACATATTCCCACTCACTACTCACTACTCACTACTCACTACTCACTCCCTTGATGTGCCGCATCACAACCTCCGCGGCGATTTCACCGGACGGTTTGTCCGTTGCCATACGCCGTGAGATCTCGGCAAACCCGTCTTTCTGCCAGGCGCGCATGCCACTGTCGGCCAACAGCGCTTCCAGCTGGCGCGCCAGATTGTTCGGTTTGACGTACTCGTTATAGAATTCCGGGATCAACGCGCGATCCGAGATCAGGTTGGGAAGCAGCGCCGACCAGACGGAAACGAGATACGGCGCGACGACGCGTGCGACCGGGTCGAGCCGATAGCAAGAGATCATCGGCACCCCGGACAATGCCAGTTCCAGGGACACCGTGCCGGACGCGATCAACGCGGCGTCGGCCTTGCCGAAGGCCTGCCATTTGCGCTCGGGCTCAAGGATAATCTCGGGTTTCTCGTCCCAGCGCGTGACCGCGGACCGCACGGTATCCGCGACATGTGGCACCGTCGGCAGCATCAGCCGGAGCCGATGCCCGCGCGCCCGCAACATCGACACGGTCTCGCCGAACGGTTCGAGCAGCCGCCGCACCTCGCCGCGCCGCGAGCCGGGCAGGACGAGCAGCGTCTTCACGCGGTCTGGTGATAGATCACGCGGCTGGGCTTGAGCCTTTGCCGCCGAGAGCACACCCGCGTCGTGGGTCAGACGGTGCCCGACATAGGTGCCGGGCGGACCACCCAGCCGATCGAGTTCATTCACTTCGAACGGCAGGACGCACAGAATGTGGTCGACATAGGGCTTCATCGCCACCGCCCTGCCCGGCCGCCATGCCCAGACGCTCGGGCAGACATAGTGGACGATCGGGATCGACGGGTTGGCCGCGCGCACTTTTTTGGCGACGCGCAGCGAAAAATCGGGACTGTCGATGGTGACGAGGCAATCGGGCTTGGCGTCCGCAACCATCCCCGCCAGCTGGCCGATCCGCCGGATCAGGCGCGGCAGGTCACGCAGGACGGCGCTGAACCCCATCAGAGCGACCTCGTCGGCGTCGAACGGCGAAACCAGCCCAAGCGCCTGCAGGTGGCGGCCGCCGAGTCCAACGAGCTGCACCTCGCGCCCTGTCATCTGGCGGAGCGACCGGACGATGTCGGCGCCAAGGAGGTCGCCTGACTCCTCGCCCGCGACGATCGCGATCTTCAGCGCCCTGTCAGCCATGTCCGGACTCCGCTGCGGCAAGGCCAACGATGAACAGCCCAAGCTCATTGGCACGCGAGAGAGTTGCGGGGCCTTCGAGGATCAGGGAGCGCCCCGCTTCGACGGCAATGCCGGCAAGGCCGGCCGCATGCGCTGCTTCTACCGTCTGTGGTCCCATGGAAGGAAGATCCGCCCGCAACTCCTGGCCAGGCTTGGCGCATTTGACCAGAACGCCGCGCGTCTTGCCGGCGATACGGCCGTGGCCGCGCAGCAGCCTGGCGCGGTCCAGCAATCCGGCCGTGCCCTCGATGCCTTCAAGCGCAATGGTCCGGCCACCGACCGCGATCGCCGCCTGGCCGATATCCAGCGCCCCAATGGCCTTTGCCGCGGCAAAACCCGCCTCGATGTCGCGCCAGTCCGATTTCAGAGGCTTAGCCCTGGTCAACACCCCTTCGGCGGCGACAAGGTTCGGCACGATCTCGTGGGCACCCACGACCTTAATCCCCCGGGCCTCGAGCCCGCGCGCCACCACCTTGAGCAGCCCGTCATCGCCACGCGCCAACGCCATGACAACAAGGGGCACCACGGCGAGCAGGCTGAGGCTTGGTCGCAGATGTGCCAGCCTTGGCCTGCGCTTTATCTCGCCGGCAAGTACCAGATGGGTAATCCGGTTGCGCTTGAGCAGCGGAACGAGCGATCCTATCGCCTCTAGGGCAAGGGTATCATGCTCGTACCTGCACAACTCCGCCAAGCGGTCAGCCTCACCGTCCATGAGCACGATGAAGGGCGCATGACCCTGTTCGGCCAAACCGGCAGCGACTTCGACCGGAAGGCTGCCGCCGCCGGCGATGATGCCGACCCTGGCATCAGGCGGGAGATCAAGACCAGCCGCGGCTGTCTCAGCCTTCGTCATCGGTATCGTCGCCATCGCCGCCCTTGAGCGATGGCACCGCATAGTGCCGCTTGCCGCGACTGGTGATGAAGTCGATGATCTTCATTGCGGTCGGCGACGAGGCGAACTCCGCCTTGGCGAACTCGATGTTCTCGCCGACAGTGCGGGAGCGGTCGAAGATCGTCTTGTAGGCCTTGCGCAGCAGATAGATTTCGGAACGCGGCAGACCGGCGCGCTTGAGGCCGATGATGTTCAAGCCGCGCAAGCTGGCGCGGTTACCGACCGCGATGGCGTAGGGAATGACATCACCAACAAAAGCCGAGCATCCGCCAAGAAAGGCGTTGTCGCCTACACGCACGAATTGATGAACGGCGCTGAGGCCGCCGATATAGACATTGTTGCCGATCTCGCAGTGGCCGCCCAATGTCGCCCCATTGGCGAAGGTGGCGTTGTTGCCGACGGCGCAATCATGGGCGATATGGGCGTAGGCGAGGAAATTGCCATTGTCGCCCACCGTCGTTTCGCCGCGGCTGGTGTCGGTGCCGACATGCATGGTCACGCCTTCGCGGATGGTGCAGTTGGCGCCGATGACGAGTGTGGTGCGACCGCCCTTGTGCTTGGTGTTCTGCGGCGGTCCGCCCAGGATCGCCATCGGATAGACCTTGGTCGACGCTCCGATCGTGGTCGCGCCCATGACCGAGACATGGCTAACCAGTTCGACACCGTCACCGATCACAGCATCGGCGCTGACATGGCAGAACGGCCCAATGCGCACACCGTGGCCGATTTTGGCGCCTTCTTCCACGACGGAGGAAGGATGGATTGACGTGTTGATTTTCATAGGCACTCGATCGTCAGTCGCCGGTGACCATCATGGCTGAAATCTCGGCCTCGGCCGCCTTGGTACCTTCGACCAGGGCTTCGCAGGCGAATTTGAGCAGGTTGCCGCGCTTCTTGATTTTCTTGACATGGATCTTCAACTGGTCGCCGGGAACGACCGGTTTGCGGAATTTGGCGTTGTCGATGGTCAGGAAATAGACCAGCGAGGGCTTCGACGCCCCGAGGCTGCGGATACAAATGGCGCCCGCCGTCTGCGCCATGGCCTCAACGATCAGCACACCTGGCATCACCGGCTGCTCCGGGAAATGACCCTGAAAATGCGGCTCGTTTATGGTCACGTTCTTGATGCCGATGGCGGAGTCGTCGCCATCGATGTCGACGATGCGGTCAATCATGAGGAAGGGGTAACGGTGCGGCAGGAGCTTCATAAGCCCCAATATGTCGACCGCTTCCAGCGTTGTCGCCGCCACCATGTCAGCCATTGTCCTTGCCCTGCTTGCGTGCCCTAGCCATCGTGCGCAACATGGCTATCTCTCGCATGGCTTCCGCCATCGGCTGCGCCGGATAGCCACCCCATATCTCGCCGGCGGGAACATTGCTCATAAATCCACTTCTGGCGGCAAGCTTGGCACCTGTACCAATCGTCAGATGATCCGCAAGCCCGACGCCGCCGCCCATGGTGACATTGTCCCCCACCACCACGGAACCGGAAATACCCGAAAGCCCGGCTACTATGCAATTGCGGCCGATGCGGACGTTATGGGCGATCTGCACGAGATTGTCGATCTTGGTACCTTGCCCGATGATCGTATCGGACATGGCGCCGCGATCGACGGTGGAGTTGGAGCCGATCTCGACATCGTCCTGGATGATGACCCGCCCGATCTGTGGAACACGTTCGGGACCCTTGGCGCCGCCGACAAAGCCAAAACCGTCCTGTCCGATCCTGGCGCCACCATGGATGATGACCCGATTGCCGATCAATGCGTACTGGATACTGGCGCCCGGGCCGACATAGCCGTCACGGCCAATCTGGCAGGACTGTCCGATGACGGCGTTTGGCGCGATGACGGTGCCGCTGCCGATCGAGACGCCTGGCCCGATGACCACGCCGGCCTCGATGACAGCGCCGGCTTCGACATGCGCTGTCGGATCGACGTGGGCATGGGGCGAAACACCGGTTTCACCGGTCATCGGCCCCGGCGTAGCGGCCGTGGGGAACAGCAGCCGACCAACCAGGGCGAATGCCTGTTGCGGCCGCGGATGAATCAGGACGGCGACGCTAGCCGGCGCCTTGTTTGCGAATTCCGCCGGACACAGCACCGCTGCCGCCCGCAGCGACGGCATCAGCGCCGAATTGCGCCTGCCGTCGACGAAAACGAGCGCGTTGGCGCCGCCTTCATTGGCTGGCGCCAACGCTTCGATCGAAACGTCGGAGTGGCCGGAATCGACAAGCACCGAGCCAGTCAGATTCGCGACTTCGGCCGCCGTATACCGGCGTGATGGCGCGAAGAACACCGGATCGGTCATTCCAGAAGCTATATCCAGCTAGGTCGGAACATTTCTCCCGGATCCAAAACCCGGGAGCATCGTTGGCCGCCGATCAGAAGCGGGTCGATATGCCGAAGTTGAATTCCTGCACGTCGTCTTTGGCTTCCTTCTTGACCGGGATCGCATAGTCGATACGGATCGGCCCGAACGGCGAGGCCCACATCAGGCCGACACCGACCGAGGCGCGTATCTGCAAACCGGTCGAGTCCTGATCGACCAGTGACTGATCGGCAATCTTGTTGCCGTAGAGCGTCGCCGCATCCGCGAACACCGCGCCACGCAAGCCGAAGCTCTCGGGAATAACCGGGAGCGGGAATTGCGCCTCGGCCGAAGCGTTGAAATAGGTCGTGCCGCCCAGATGATCGCCGCTGGTACCGGTAGCGACCGGGCCGATGCCACCATAGGCAAAGCCGCGGATCATGCGATCGGTGCTCTGGAAGTGGTCGAAGATGCGCAGATCGCCGTCGCTGCCGTAACCCTCGACGTGACCCGCGCCACCTGAAAGGAGGCCGACAAGGTCAAGCTGCTCGGACAGCGTCTGATAGATGCTGCCGCGGCCGGTGATCTTCACGAACTTGGCATCGCCACCGAGACCCGCGACCTCCACGGTCGTGTTGGCGTAGATACCCTCGTGCGGGTTCTTCATGTCGTCGATGGTGTTGTAGACCAGCCCCAGGCTGACCGAAGACTTGATCCACGGGCTCTCCTCGATACCATCCAGGACAGCCTGGGAGATGTTGCAGTTGCCTTGCGGAACCGCATCGGTGGGATCGCAACCATCGTCGACCTTATATTTCTCCTGCGAAATATTATACGCCAGCTGGGTCGTGATGCTGTTGGTGATTGGCAGCCCGAAGCGGATCGTCGCGCCGGTGGTGTCGCTGTCGTAGTTGTTGTTGTATTCCCGCGTCGACTTGTAGATGTCGAAGCCGGCGGCGATGCGCCGCCCGAGGAAATAGGGCTCGGTGAAGGACAGGCTGTAATCGCGCGAGTTCTTGCCGCCACCGGCCGACACCTTGATGAACTGGCCACGACCGAGGAAGTTGCGCTCGGTGATCGATCCTTCGACGGACGGTCCGGCCGAGTCGCCACCGGTCGAATAGCCGGCGCCAACCGAGAATTCACCCGTCGACTTCTCGACCACATCGACCACCAGCACGACCTGATCAGGGGCCGAGCCAGGCACGGTCGAAATGTCGACTTTGTCAAAGTAATTGAGGTCTTCCAGACGCTTCTTCGCGCGCTGGATGAGCACCTGGTTGAACGCGTCGCCTTCGCTGACATCGAATTCGCGGCGGATGACATAGTCACGCGTCCGATCGTTGCCGCGGATCTCGATGCGCTCGACATAGGCCTTGGTGCCCTGGTCGACCGTGTAGACCACCGAAATCGTATGGTTCTCGAAGTTGCGATCGCCACGCGGAGTCACCTGCGCGAATGCGTAGCCGGAACCGGCCACCTTCTCGGTCAAGGCAATGATCGAGTCTTCGACGTTCTTGGCGTTGTAGACATCGCCCTTATGTGTTTCCACTACCGATTCCAGCGACTTGGAGTCCACTTCCGGGATCGTGCTTTCGACGCTGATGTCGCCGAAAGTATAGCGCTCGCCTTCCTGGACGGTGATGGTGACCGTGTATTTGTTGGTCGCATTGTCGAGTTCGCCGACAGCGGACACGACCTGGAAATCAGCATAGCCGTGATTGTAGTAGAAGCGGCGCAGCAGTTCCTGGTCAGCGCGCAGCTTGTCTTCATCATAGACGTCGTCGCGCAGGATGAACGAGACCCAGGATGAGCGCTTGGTGTTGATCACGTCCGACAGGCGGCGGCTGGAATAGGCGCTGTTGCCGACGAAATTGATTGCCGCGATCTGCGTGCGATCGCCTTCGGTGACGTGGAACACCACATTCACGCGGTTGTCGCCGAGCTCCATGATCTGCGCGGTCACGCCGGCATCGTCACGGCCGATGCGCCTGTAAGCGGCCTTGACCGCCTCGACGTCCGAATCGAGCGTAGCCTGGGAGAACGTGCCGCGCGGCTTCAGCTGAACCGCTGCCTGAAGCGCGTTGTCCTTGAGCTTCTTGTTGCCCTGGAACAGCACCTGGTTGACGACTTTGTATTCCGAAACCTTGACGACCAGGGTCGAGCCGACCTGGTTGATCTGGACATCCGAGAACAGGCCGGTGCCGAACAGCGCCTTGACCGCGCTATCGACATCGGAGCTGGAGAAGGCCTTGCCGGGCTTGATGGTGATGTAGTTGCGGATGGTATCGGCGTCGACACGCTGGTTGCCGCTCACCTCCACCCTGCTTACGACAGCGGCTTCGGCCGCCGATGTGGCAACGAACTGCACTGCGAGCGCACCGGGTACGACCAGAGCGGCGGACAGTGCCGCCGCTGACGCGGCGTTTAGAAACTTGGATGCTGCCTTCATCGGGCTTAATAACCTTTTCTCGTAGTCCCCACGGCGAGAAAACCGGACGTGCGGTCATTTCCCCTACCGTATTAACCGGATTTTCCCTACACGCAAGGCTTCTGGTTAATTTGTATTTACTTAACCCTGTTGCGTGGCTTTCGCGTCACTCATATCCCCGTGCATGGTAAACGGCGTCTCAACATCGACCATGCCCAGGCCGAATTTCTTCATGATTTCAGCACCCAAAGAGATCGTTCCAGAACACGAACCCCATGAAGCACAGTACCAGAAGCAGACCGGCCCGATAGGCCATTTCCATCATCCGTTCCGACACCGGCCGGCGGATGACGGCCTCCACCCCGTAGAACAACAGATGGCCGCCGTCGAGGGGGGGAATCGGCAAAAGGTTTAGAATGCCTATCCCGACGGAGAGCAGCGCGACAAGCTGCACCAGCCACTCGAAACCGAGTTTGGCAGCCTTGCCGGCCATGCCTGCGATCTTGACCGGACCACCCAGCTGGCACTTGTCCTCGCGCCCGACGACGAAGCGCTGCAGAAACTGGCCCGTGCGCTCGATGACATGGCCCGTTTCCTCAACGGCCGCCGCAACGGCTCCCACCGGGGTGTATGTGATGAGACGAGGCTGGCCGAGTTCCTTGTTGTTGACGACGCCGATCACCGCAACCTTGATCTTGTTGCCGAGCGCGTCCTCTTGTTCCATCAGGTGCGGCGTCGCGGTCACCGTGACCTCCTTGCCGCCGCGCAGCATGACGAAGGTGATGGTGTCGCCGGCCCGGCCCGAGACCAGCCGCTGCACGTCTCCGAAGGTTTCGACCTTGCTGCCGTCGACGCTGACGAATCGGTCGCCAGGCAAAATGCCGGCCTTGGCCGCGGGACTCTCGGCGGTAACCTCCGCCACCATGGGCTCCGCGACATAACGCCCATAGGAGGCAAACAGCACGGAAAAGACGACGATCGTCAGCAGGAAGTTGAACAGCGGCCCGGCCACCACCGTTGCCGCGCGCTTCCAGATCGCCTGGGTGTGGAAGGCAACCTTGCGTTCCTGGTCGGTCAGCGTTTCGAGCTCGTCCGATGTCGGCTTGCTGGAGGTGGCACTCATGTCGCCGACAAACTTGACATAACCGCCAAGCGGGATGGCGCAAAGCTTCCAGCGCGTGCCGCGCCTGTCGTTGAAGCCTATGAGCTCCGGACCGAAGCCGATCGAGAAGGCCCTTACCCCGATGCCGCACCAGCGGCCGACGAGGTAATGGCCCATCTCGTGAACGAACACCACCACGGTCAGTACGAAGAGAAACGGCACGAGCGTGCCGAGAAAGAGGCCTTCCGTGCTGAAAATCGCGTGAAGAATCTCGTTCAACTCAAGCCCTCAAGTTCTTCCGCGGTCGCTGCCTGACTGTGACATCAATACAGGCGAATCCAAGGCACGTCCGCGCCAGATCGTGGAATGACACCATTCAAATGGCAAACAGCCCCTGTGCCGGATGGTCGGCGCCCGCCGCAATCCAACCGATGACGTATAGGGCAAGAGCGGCCGCGACAAGCCCGTCGACACGATCCATGATGCCGCCATGGCCAGGAATGAGCACGCCCGAATCCTTGCGGCCGTGCCGCCGTTTGACCCAGGATTCGAACAGGTCGCCAGCCTGGGCGACAACGGACAGCACCAGCGCCACGAGGCCGAGCAACGCCAGGTTGCCGGCGCCGGCAATGGCTGCCAGCAAAAGTCCCGCGACGACGCCACCGACCGCCCCGCCGAACGCGCCGCTGCGCGTCTTGCCTGGCGAAATCGACGGCGCCAGTTTGGGCCCGCCGACGGCGCGCCCGACGAAATAGGCGAAGATGTCGGTCGCCCAGACGACCGCGAACAGGAACAGGATGGCGACGAAGCCCGAATGGTCGCCGTCGCGCAGCAGGGCAAGCGACAGACCCGACACGCAGGCATAGGCAAGGCCGCCAGCGTCCCACTGGTCGATCCTGCGAATTCCCGCGGTGGTCGCCGTTATCGCAACCAGAATCACCAGGAGCGGCAGCAGCCACAATGCGGACAGGCCGGCAATCAAGGCACCGACGAAAATGACCATCAGCGCTTCCGGCAGGAAGCCAAGCCCGTCGGCCGCGGCGGGCCGCGACATGCGTGTCCATTCATAAAAGATCATTGCCGCCATGACGGCGCACAGCAGCCGGAAAGGCAGGCCGCCAAGCCAGGTCAGGCCAAGGGCCGCAATAGCGAGCACGACCGCCGAAATCACACGTAGCTGAAGGTTGCTCATCCCGCGGCCGGTCGCGACGCGACGTCTTGCGGGTCCAGTCCGCCGAAGCGGCGCTCGCGGCCGGCATATTCGCGTAGAGCCTCGGCGAGGTGCTCGCGATTGAAGTCCGGCCAGTAGCACGGCAGGAAGACGAGCTCGCTGTAGGCGGCCTGCCACAAGAGGAAGTTGGACAGGCGAAGCTCGCCGCTGGTGCGGATGACCAGCTCCGGATCGGGAATGCCTTGCGTGTCGAGAGAGCCGGCAAAGCTTTCGGCGGTGATCGCCTCGCTGTCGATTTCACCGAGCGCCACCGCCTCGGCGAGCTTACGCGCCGTGCGCACGATCTCGTCGCGCCCGCCATAATTGAAGGCGATCACCAGCGTCAGCGAGGTGTTGTGGATCGTCAGCGATTCGGCTTCCTCGAGCAGCCCCCTGATGTCTGCCTGCAGCCCTGCCCGGTCGCCGATGATCCTGACCCGCACGCCGCTCTGGTGCAGCTCGGCAAGGTCGCGACGGATGAACAGCTTCAACAACCCCATAAGGTCGCTGACCTCGGACTTCGGCCGTGACCAGTTCTCCGACGAGAAAGCATAGACGGTCAGGAAGGAGATACCGAGACCGGGGGCGGCACGCACAGCCTTGCGCAGCGCCTCGACACCGGCGCGATGACCCGCGAGCCTCGGCATACCGCGCGCCTTGGCCCAGCGTCCATTTCCATCCATGATGATCGCGACATGCGCGGGCGTTGTCATGATCTCGCTTTCGGATCAGCCAAGGGCCAACCCTAAACCTGCATGATTTCAGCTTCCTTGTCGGAAAGCAGATGATCGATGGTGCTGATGGTCTCGTCGGTAAGTTTCTGGACCTGGTCGGAACGCTTGCGCTGATCGTCCTCGCTGATGTCGCCGTCCTTCTCCGCCTTCTTCAGGAAATCCATACCATCGCGACGCACATGGCGCGCGGCGACGCGCGCGTTCTCGGCATAGCCGTGCGAAATCTTGACCAGTTCCTTGCGGCGCTGTTCGTTGAGCTCCGGCAGCGGAATCCTCAGATTGGTGCCGTCGACGATCGGGTTGAAGCCCAGATTGGATTCCCGGATCGCGCGGTCGACCGCGCCGACCATCGACTTGTCCCAGACCGAGACCGAGATCATGCGCGGCTCCGGCACGGTGACGTTTGCCACCTGATTGATCGGCATGGTGGTGCCATAGGCTTGCACCTGGATCGCGTCGAGCAGGTTGCTGGAGGCGCGACCGGTCCGCAGCGAGGCCAGATCATGCTTGAACGCCGCGATTGCCCCATCCATGCGCCGCTTGAGATCGTCGTACTCACCACTCATTCTAGTCTCCTCGACCCGTCTGCCGCGGGTTCACTGCTTCGGGGCAAAGGCCCCGTGTTCGAGCCTGATCTCGAAACCCGGTTTCCCGGGATCAGGCCCGGATCACTCGTCCGCGACGACCGTACAGCGGCCGCCGCCCCTCAGAATATCGCCGAAACCACCTTTTTCGTGGATCGAATAGACGATTATCGGAATGTTGTTTTCGCGCGCAAGTGCAATCGCAGCCGTATCCATGATCGAAAGGCCGCGATTTATGACTTCGGCATGGCTGATGCGCTCGAAACGTGTCGCGCTTGGGTCCTTTTTCGGGTCGGCCGAATAGACGCCGTCGACCTGCGTGCCCTTGAACAACGCGTCGGCGCCGATTTCGGCCGCACGGAGCGCTGCGGCCGAATCGGTGGTGAAGAACGGATTGCCGGTGCCGCCGGCGAAGATCACCACCTTGCCCTGGTTCATGTAGGCGGTCGCCTGGCGCTGCGAAAAGCTCTCGCAAAGCTCAGGCATGGCAATCGCGGACAGCACGACGGCGTCGACGCCGATCTTGTTCAGCGATGTGCGCAGCGCCAGCGAATTGATGACAGTGGCAAGCATGCCCATATGGTCGCCAGTAACGCGGTCCCCACCCTTGGAGGCAACGGCCACGCCGCGAAAGATATTGCCGCCGCCAATGACGACACCCACCTCGATACCCAGCGCGCGCGCCTCGGCAATGTCGCCGGCGATGCGGTCCACGACCGAGACGTCGATGCCGAAATGCTGTTCGCCCATCAACGCTTCGCCCGAAGCTTTCAGCAGAACACGTCGATAGAGGGGCTTCACCGTCATCTGGTTCCTCGAAAATCCCGGCGCGGCAAGCTCTGAAGGGGAAAAAGGCCTCCTGCTTCGCCCGGCGGTGCTGTCATGACGGGTTGACCGGATACACGAAGGGCGCGGCGATGTCACGCCGCGCCCTTGTGCAAAATTCCAGGCTTTTTGGATCAGTTGCTGCTGATGGCAACAGCCTCGCCTTCGACCACGACCGGCAATGCATAACCGGACGGCTTGTCGCCGGTCACGACACCGCCGGCGACACGGACCTGGATCTCGGGACCGAAATAGGAATGCGGGAACGGCGCCGGCGTGCCGCTCACCTTGTCCAGCCGCTGGCGAAGCGCGGGCGGTATCGAGAAATCGAGCGCGGCAAGATTGTCCTGCAACTGCGAAAGTCTCGTTGCCCCAAGGATAACGGTGGCGATTCCTGGCTGTGTCGCCACCCAGTTGAGCGCCACCTGAGCCATGCCGCGGCCGAGTTCGGCGGCGACTTTCTCCAACTCCGCCACAACAGCCCAGTTGTGATCCGTGAATTTCTGGAAGCCGGGATGGGTGGTGTTGCGGAAACCGTCGAGCCGGCCGGCATTGCCCGCTTGCGCCGGGCGGTATTTGCCGCTCAACAGGCCGCTGGCCAGCGGGCTCCAGACCATGATGCCGGCGCCATGACGTGTCCCGAACGGCACGAATTCATGCTCGATGGCACGTTCCGCCAGGGAGTATTCGAGCTGCAACGCCGAGATCGGCTCATAGCCACGCAGTTCGGCGATCGCCTGAGCCCGCCCGGCATACCAGGCCGGCACGTCGGACAGGCCGATGTGACGTATCTTGCCTGCCCGAACCAGATCGTCGAGCGTACGCAGCACTTCCTCGGCCGGCGTCAGCCTGTCCCAGATATGCATGAGATAGAGATCGATGTAGTCGGTGCCCAGCCGCTTCAGCGAGGCGTCGACGGCACGCATGATGTTCTTGCGGCCATTGCCGCCGGCGTTCGGATTGCCGGGGTTCGAGTTCATGGTGAATTTGGTGGCGATCACCGCCTTGTCGCGCAAGCCTCGCTCGGCCACGAATTCACCGAGCCAGGTCTCGGCGGTGCCCCCGGTATAAAGGTCGGCGGTGTCGAAGAAATTGCCGCCGGCCTCGACATAGGCGTCGAACATCGCGCGCGCCGTATCCCGGTCCGCGCCCCAGCCCCATTCCGTGCCGAAGGTCATCGTGCCCAGCGCCAGCCGGCTGACGCGCAGGCCGCTGTTGCCGAGTGTGTAGTAGCTCATCGTCATTGTCTTCTCCGATCCTGATCCGGTTGATGCGGGCGTCATTGGCCCGGGGTCGTCTTGACCCAGGGATTGCCGCGTTCATGCGTCATGCGGAAGGTGAAGCCATCGACCTTCCAGGTGGTGCCAGAACGCGTCAGGTGGTGCTCATAGGTGCCCCAGACTTCCCAGAGTGGATCGCCATTGCCCTCCATCAGGTTCCAGGCATAGCCGTTCGACAGAACAGTCGCCGTGTCCGCCTCGAGGACGACCTGGTGATTGGTGCGCAGGTGCAGGCTGGTCTTGCTGCCCTTGAGATTGCCGGCCCAGGCGCCGATCAGATCGTCGGAGGCAATGTTGGCCGCGGGCTGCCCGGACAGGCTGCTGAAGTCGGCGGTGACCCGATCCGCGAAATAGCTGCGCGCGCGTTTCCAGTCCTGTGCGTCGACGGCGCGGTCGATGGCATCGGCGATACGGATCACGGCGCGTTCATCGGCAAGTGCCTGCCAGCCGGTCGGTTCGGCACCACCGGCATCGACGGGCGCCAAGGCAAGGCCTGCGGCGAAGGTAACGTGTTTCAAGGCATTCATTTCGCTTCTCCTTGTGCCATCAGCCCGATCGCCGATGTGTTGGCGACAATGTGGACCTCTGCCTCGGCGTCGATAAGATTGCATGATCTGCATGGACCGTGCGATATGGTTCATGAATGGACCGAGACCTGCTCACCCACCTGCCTGTCATTGTAGCCGTTGCGCGGCGCGGCGGCTTCGCACTTGCCGCGGCGGAACTCGGGATGAGCCCGTCGGCGGTCAGCCATGCGGTGCGGCTCGTGGAGGAGCGTATCGGCCAGCCGCTGTTTGCGCGCACGACGCGCAGCGTTTCGCTCACCGAGGCCGGCAAGGCGCTGGTGGAAACGGCGGCCCCTGCCCTCCAGGATATTGCCGAGCGGATGGACCGCATCCGCAGCGACAAGGGCAGGCCGTCTGGCCTGCTCAGGATCAACGCCTCCAACATCGCGATTCCATTGGCGGTGACGCCGGTCGTCGCCGCGATGGCCGAGCGCTATCCCGACATTTCGGTCGAGATTTTTGCCGATCAGGGATTGGTCGACATCGTCGGCGAAGGTTTCGACGCCGGCATCCGGCTCGGCGAGATGATCGCGCAGGACATGGTTGCCATCCGCCTGACGCAGCCCTTCAAAGTCGTCATCGTCGCCTCTCCCGCCTATATCGGGCGACGTGGCCGTCCGCGCCGAGTAGCCGATCTCGCGAACCACAATTGCATCGGGTACCGGCTTGTCCGCTCAGGGGCTCTCTATCGCTGGGATTTGACCGAGGATGGCAAGGATGTGGTCATGGAAACCAGCGGTACGGTCATCGTGACAGATTCGCTCGCCGCCATTGATCTGGCGCTCGCTGGCGTCGGCCTCGCCTATATGTTCGAGCCGCTGGCCCGCGCGGATCTGGCAGCCGGGCGCCTGGTGCAGGTTCTGCCGCAATCAGCGATCGAGGAACCCGGCCTTTTCCTCTACTTCCCGCGCCGCGCGGCGATGGCGCCGAAGCTCAGGGCGTTTATCGATACCGCAAACGAAATCGGCCGGGCATCCCTGCGGACGCCCAGCCGAAAAACACAGTCGGAATAAAGCGGTAGGGCGCTTACTTCTTGACCGCCGCCGCGACTTCCGCGGCGAAATCGGACTCTTCCTTCTCGATGCCCTCGCCGAGCGCGAAGCGCAGATAGGCCGTGATCTTGGCCGGCGCGCCGATTTCCTTTTCGGCATCCTTCAGCGCCTTCTCGACAGTGATGTCGGGGTTGAGCACGAAGGCCTGCTTCAAGAGCACGACTTCCTCATAGAACTTGCGCAGGCGACCCTCGACCATCTTTTCGATGATGGCTTCCGGCTTCCCGGACTGGCGCGCCTGGTCGGAGAAGATTGCCTTCTCACGCTCGACCGCCGCCGGGTCGATCTGCTCGGCGGTCAGCGCCATCGGGTTGGTGGCGGCGACATGCATGGCGACCTGGCGGCCAAAGGCATTGGCGGCATGCTCGTTGCCGGTAGTCTCGATCGCGACCAGCACGCCGAGCTTGCCAAGGCCATCGGCAACCGAATTGTGGACGTAGGTCGCAACCGCGCCATGCGGCACGGTCAGCTTGGCCGAGCGACGGAAGCCCAGGTTCTCGCCAATGGTGCCGACAGCGTCCTTGATGGCGTCGGTGACCGACTTGTCCGAACCCGGATACTTCGCGGCGGCCACAGCCTCTGTCGTGCCATAGGCAAGCGCCACCTTGGCGACGTTGGCGACGATTTCCTGGAAGGCGGCATTGCGGGCGACGAAATCAGTCTCGGAATTCACCTCGACGACGGCGGCTTCGCGCACGCCGTTGTCGACGCCGATCAGGCCTTCGGCGGCGGTGCGGCCGGCCTTCTTGTCGGCCTTGGAGATGCCCTTCTTGCGCAGCCAGTCAACGGCTTCTTCCATGTTGCCGTTGGTCTCGTTCAACGCCGCCTTGCAGTCCATCATGCCCGCGCCGGTCAAGTCGCGGAGTTCTTTGACCTGTGCAGCCGAAATGCTCATTGTCGCCTCTTTGTTTAAATGCACCGACGCACCATCGTTATTCGATGGTGCGTCTGTTTAGCGTGCCAAAATATGAGAAAGATGAAGGCCGCAAACCGGCCTTCGACTATCAAGCCTCTGGGGCTTCCGACGCAGGAGCCGTATCGAGTGCCGGCTCGACCGGAGCTTCGACCGAAGCGCCGATATCCATGCCGAGCGCGCCCTGCTGACGGGCGATGCCGTCAATCGCGGCCTTGGCGATCAGATCGCAATAAAGCTGGATGGCGCGGGCCGCGTCGTCATTGCCGGGGATCGGGAAATCGATCTTGTCCGGATCGCAGTTCGAATCGATGATGGCAACGACCGGGATGCCCAGGCGCTTGGCCTCGAGGATGGCGATCGCTTCCTTGTTGGTGTCGATCACGAACATCAGGTCGGGCGTCGAGCCCATGTCCTTGATACCGCCGAGCGCCTTGTCGAGCTTCTCGCGCTCGCGGTCGAGGTTCAGGCGTTCCTTCTTGGTCAGGCCTTGCGCCTCGCCGGCCAGCATCTCGTCGAGCTTGCGCAGGCGCTGGATCGAGTTCGAGATCGTCTTCCAGTTGGTCAGCATGCCGCCGAGCCAACGCGAATTGACGTAGTACTGGGCCGAACGCTGCGCGGCATCGGCGACGATGTCGGACGCCTGGCGCTTGGTGCCGACGAACAGCACGCGGCCGCCCTTGGCAACGGTGTCGGAAACCTGCTTCAGCGCCTGGTGCAGCAAAGGCACCGTCTGCGAGAGGTCGATGATGTGGATGTTGTTGCGGGCGCCGTAGATGTAGGGCGCCATCTTCGGGTTCCAGCGGTGGGTCTGGTGGCCGAAGTGAATGCCAGCTTCCAAAAGCTGGCGCATGCTGAAATCAGGCAGTGCCATTCTCATTTCCTTTCCGGTTAGCCTCCACGGACACAGGCATTTTTTGAACGAAGTCCTCGAACGCCACCGGAGGTTTCAGCCGGATTTCTCCCGGGCAGACACCAAAGTCCGTGTGTGGAATGAGCGGGCATATAGAGGGGAAGCGCGATAAACGCAAGCCGTGTGACGCTTTCCGCTCAGCGTGCGGCAATCAGCGCTCCGGTGCCCATCATGGCACTGCCGGCGAACCTGTTCATCAGTCGCATGCGCCGGGGCGTCCTGAACCAGCCCGAGGCCTGGCCCGCCAGCGCGGCATAGACACCCATGGTGAGGATATTGACGCTGATAACGACGGCCACCACCAGCAGGCCATCGACAAACGTCAGCGTGTCGAGATCGAGGATCAGCGGCATGATCGAGGCATGGAACAGGATCGCCTTCGGGTTCCCCAGCGCAATGGACGCGCCAAGGAAGAAGAATCGCGACAGTCTCGCCTGTGCCGTCTGCGACCCGTTCGGTTGCGTGGCCGAGGCCCGCCACATCCTGATGCCGAGAAAAATCAGGTAGGCGGCGCCTGCATATTTAAGCAGGAGGAATATCCATTCGAATGTCTGGGCCAGGGCTACCAGCCCGAGCAGTGCCAGAGTGACCAGCACGGCATCGCCGGCGGCGACCCCCACGCCGGCCATGAAGGCGCGAAGAAAACCACGCGACACGCCATTGGTGATGACCGTGAACATCGCTGGCCCCGGTGTGGCGGCGGCGAGTGTGACGGCTGCGCAATACGCGAAAAATGCCGTTGGAGTCATGACCGGGCCTTTCCGTTGGGTACCCGCACGCGCCTGAAGATCGCGACGATCTCCTCGCGGCTGCATTCGATGGCGCCGAGCCGCACCGCGCGGTCGCGCTCGAAACCGGTTATGTCATAGTGTGGCGCCGATGTCCTGGGCGGCCCCTGGTAGGACGAGCGCTTCACGCCAAGCCGGGATGCGAACCGATGCAGTTCTTCGGTGTCGTCGGCCATCAAATGGCACCAGCGATGGCCTGCCCACTTCCAGATCGCCGCATCGACATAGACCGCCATCAAGCCCGGCCAGTTCACTTGCGCATCGCTGCTACTTCGATACGGGACAAGGCTTTGTCTGGTCGAACAGCGACAGGTTGACCAGCTTGCCGGTCATGGAGAAGTCGCCATAGTCCATGACGAGATCACGGGTGATGCCGTTTTCGTGCAGCTTGAAGCTGATCCGGTATTCCGGCACTTCCTCGCCCTTCTGCGCACTGTCGTCGAAATAGGCGATGTCGACCGGCCAGTATTTGTCGGTGGCAAGCTTCGCCAGTGCCGGCGCTTCCGGATCGGCCTTGTCGGCTTCGGTCTTCTTGCCGACGACAACCGTGGTCGTCATCACCTTGTTGGCGTCCTCCGACCCGTCGAACAGGTTGGTTTGATAGAAGTTTTCGCCTTTTTCGGCCTTGCCGATCAACTCGACCAGATGCTGGGTCGGAAACTGGGTGGCCGCGAGTTCAAGACTGTTCTTCTCCGGCTTGTCGATATCGACCTTCAGCCCCTTGGCATTCTTTGTCGCGACGCCCTTGACCTCCTTGTCGAGGTTCTGGTCGACGAAGGACTTCGTTACGAAAGAAAACACCTTGCCTTCCGCGTCCTCGAAGGTGGTGGTCTGCTGGTCGGTCAGCTTCGTGTTGTCGCTGGTCGCGATCTGCGTGACGAAACGGAATTTCACCGTGTAGCCTTCGCAGGCCGAGCCGTTGAACTCGTAGACCATACGGCCGGTGATACCGGTGATGCCGGATCGATCATCCGCCTTCTTGAGGGTGAGATCGTAGACGGCGCGATGCGCCTGCAGCGCCGGTACGGCGAAAGCGGAGCCCACAGGGAACAGCGCCGACAACAGAACGGCGTGGAATGCAAGGCGCGCTGCGCGCATGAGGTACTCCAATCGTCGCGGCTGATGGCAGGGCCGCAGGGAAAGATGGTCCAGCTTAAAAAAAGTCGTGGCGGAAGCGAGGCAAAAATAGCAATTTCGGCCCGGCCAGCGCGGCACCTTCCAGCAATAGGGAAAAGCAATGAGTGAAACAATCGAAAAGCGGCTAAGTGATCTCGGCGTGACGCTTCCTGTTGCCGCCGCGCCTGCCGCCAACTACGTGCCCTATTGCAGGACCGGCAACCTGCTGTTCACGGCGGGACAATTGCCGCTTAAGGACGGCAAGTTGCAGGCGAGCGGCCTGCTCGGCCGCGACGTCGACACGGCAAGCGGCAGGAACGCGGCGAAATACTGCGCCATCAACATCCTGGCGCAAGCCAAGGCGGCACTTGGCGACCTCGAGAAGATCCGCCGTCTGGTGAAGATCACCGTCTTCGTGGCGTCGGCGCCCGACTTCGTCGAACAGCATCTGGTCGCCAACGGCGCGTCCGATTTCCTGGTTGCCGCGCTTGGCGAAAGCGGCAAGCACGCACGCTCCGCCGTCGGCACCGCCTCCCTGCCGCTTAATGCCGCGGTGGAAATCGAAGCGATCTTTGAAGTCGAATGAGTGAAGGTGCGGACATGACCGACCTCTCCTGGCTGACTGCCCGGCCGGTTGCCCATCGCGGCTTTCACGACATGAACAAGTCGCGCTGGGAAAACACGCTTTCCGCCTTCGCCGCCGCGGCCGAACGCGGCTACGCGATCGAATGCGACGTGCATCTGTCGTCGGATGGCGTTCCCATCGTCATCCATGATGACGATCTGCAACGGCTGACAGGGCAGGACGGTTTCGTCTGGCAACGCAGCGCGGCCGAACTTGCCGCGCTCAAGGTCGGCGGCACGGCGGATCACGTGCCGACGCTGCAGGAAACGCTCGACCTCGTCGACGGCCACGTGCCCATGGTCGTCGAGCTGAAAGGAACTCCCGGTCGCGATGAGGGCCTGGTGGCGCGCGTCGGCAAGATGCTGAAGCGCTACAAGGGCAAGGCGGCGATCATGTCGTTCGATCACTGGCTGATCCGCGATTTCCCCAGGCACGCGCCCGGCGTTCCGGCTGGATTGACTGCCTATGGCAAGGACGCCAAGCTGATCGAAGCACATTTTTCCATGCTGGCGCACGAACTCTCCTTTACCTCCTATGCCGCCGGCGATCTGCCGAACCCGTTTGTCAGCTTCGTGCGCGAAAAGCTCAAAATGCCTGTCATTACCTGGACGGTGCATGACCAGCCGGCGGTCGACCTGACCTTTAGATATGCCGACCAGATGACGTTCGAAGGGTTCGAACCCGACCTGGTCAAAGTCGCCTGAGCAGGGTGCCCGAAACGTGACTTGTAGCGGCCCGAATGGAGCTTAAATAAGCCTCATGGATCAGGGCGACGACTGCGACGGACAATCGGCGAATGCGGGCTATTCGATCCGCATCGCCGCGGGCATAGGCGCCTTTACCTGCGATGAATGGAACGGCTTTGCCGGGACCACGCGCGGCGACGCGGCCGGATATAACCCGCTCGTTTCATTCGCGTTTTTGAGTGCTCTGGAGGATTCGGGCTGCGCCGTGCGGCGCACTGGCTGGCAAGGCCATCACCTGCGGCTGGAAACCGCGCAAGGCAGGCTGCTCGGCGCTATTCCCTGCTATCTCAAATCGCACAGCCAGGGTGAATATGTGTTCGATCACGGCTGGTCGGATGCCTTCGAGCGCGCCGGCGGCCACTACTATCCAAAACTGCAAAGTGCCGTGCCGTTCACGCCGGTCACCGGCCCTCGCCTGCTGGTCGGCAAAGGCGAGGATCAGGACGCGGTTAAGGCCGGGCTTGCCGCCGGGCTCAAAATGGTGACCGACAAGCTCGGCATATCCTCGGCCCATGTCACCTTCGCGCAGGAAAGCGACGTCGCGATGCTGGAGGCCGCGGGCTTCCTGCATCGCACCGATCAGCAATTCCATTTCTTCAACGAAGGCTTTTCCACCTATGACGACTTCCTCGCCACGCTTGCCTCGCGCAAGCGCAAGGCGATGAAGAAAGAACGGCGCGAAGCGCTTGCCGACGGCATCACGATCGACTGGCTGATCGGCAAGGACCTGACCGAAAAGGCCTGGGACGACTTCTTCGCCTTCTATATGGACACCGGCAGCCGCAAATGGGGCCGCCCCTACCTGAACCGCCAGTTCTTTTCGCTGATCGGCGAACGCATGGCGGACGACATCCTGCTGGTGATGGCCAAACGCAACGGGCGCTACATTGCCGGCGCCATCAACTTCATCGGCTCCGACGCGCTCTACGGCCGCAACTGGGGCTGCATCGAGGATCACCCCTACCTGCATTTCGAGGTCTGCTATCACCAGGCCATCGACTTCGCCATCGAACGCAAGTTGAAGGTGGTCGAAGCAGGCGCGCAAGGCGAACACAAGCTGGCGCGCGGCTACCGGCCGGTGACCATGCATTCGGCGCATTACATTGCCCACCCCGGCCTGCGCAAAGCGGTCGCCGATTATCTCGGGCGCGAGCGGCGCGAAGTGGAGCGGATGGGCGAATACCTGGAAGAACATACCCCGTTCCGCAAAGATCTCGAGGAATAGCAGGCTGGCCGGCGGGCTTCCGGTCGACCGGTGTCCGCCACACGGGCCGCCTTGCTGAACGACTGCGCCGCACCTTATTTCGACAGCGTGTCGTCGCGCAAAAGACGCTTTCATCGCGCGCTCGTAGACGCCGCCATGGTCGATCTCGGCGGATCGCCCCGCAGCTCCGTCTTGCCGCTCGGAGGCGGCTTCGCTACACCGGACGGCAAGGCAAACTCCGGAGCGTTCGCCATGACTGAGACCGCCTATGACACCGACAACATCTTCGCAAAAATCCTGCGCGGCGAAATACCCTCGCACCGCATCTATGAGGACGAAGCGGTCGTGGCCTTCATGGATGTGATGCCGCAGGGGCCGGGGCATACACTGGTGATGCCGAAGGTGCCGTCGCGCAACCTGCTCGACGCCGATCCGTCAACGTTCGGCCCGCTTTTCACGGTGGTCCAGAAAGTGGCGCGAGCCGTCCGCAAAGCATTTGACGCCGACGGCGTCACCGTCATGCAGTTCAATGAACCTGCTTCGGGGCAGACCGTCTATCATCTTCACGTGCATGTCATCCCGCGCTTCGACAGCATCCCGCTGAAGCCACATACGGGCGCGATGGAGAATCCGGAAGTGCTGGCGCGGAACGCAGACAAGATCCGCGCCGCGCTGGGAAGCTGATTCCGCGCATCATTTCGCGGAGAGAACCGGCCGCTCGCGTGAGCCGTTCGATCGCGCTCGGGCGGGGGCGTTGCATCAGTCCTTAGGCAGAAGCCTCCCCGAGGGCCCGGGTGCTCGACTTCCTGAACGCGCCACCTCGTCGTCCCAATGAAAAAAGCCCCGTTTCCGGGGCTCTCTTCAACTTTTGTCAGGTTCAGTTCTTTCTGGGCAGTTGCGGCACCAAGCTGCGCTTGCCGCCGTCCTTGCCCTTGGGCTCGGGCTTCTGCGCCACGACCTTCTTTGCCGCAGGCTTCCTGGCAACGGCCTTGGAGGGCTTCGGCGCGTCTTCCGGCTCTTCCTTCTTCGGCTTCACCGGCGCCTCGTCGGCGAGCGATTCGAGCTTGAGGCCGGTCTCGCCGGTTTCCTTCTTCTCGACGGTGACGCGCACCGTGCCGCCCTTCTTCAGCTTGCCGAACAGCACTTCGTCGGCCAGCGGCTTCTTGATGTGCTCCTGGATGACGCGGCCGAGCGGACGCGCGCCCATGCGTTCGTCATAGCCCTTGTCGGCGAGCCAGGCGATCGCGTCCGGCGACAGGTCGAAGGTGACGCCACGCTCGGAAAGCTGGGCTTCCAGCTGCATGACGAACTTCTGCACCACCTGGTGGATGACCGGCACCGGCAGCGAGCCGAACGGAATGATCGCATCGAGACGGTTGCGGAATTCCGGCGTGAACAGCCGGTTGATCGCTTCGACATCGTCGCCTTCGCGCTTGGTCGAACCGAAACCGATCGCCGCGCGCTGCGCATCGGATGCGCCCGCATTGGTGGTCATGATCAGGATGACATTGCGGAAGTCGATCTGCTTGCCGTTGTGGTCGGTCAGCTTGCCGTGGTCCATCACCTGCAACAGGATGTTGAACAGGTCCGGATGCGCCTTTTCGACCTCGTCGAGCAGCAGTACGCAGTGCGGATGCTGGTCGACACCGTCGGTCAAAAGGCCGCCCTGGTCGAAGCCGACATAGCCGGGAGGCGCGCCGATCAGCCGCGAGACGGTGTGGCGTTCCATATATTCCGACATGTCGAAACGGATCAGTTCGACACCGAGCGAGGCGGCCAACTGCTTGGCGACTTCGGTCTTACCGACGCCGGTCGGACCTGAGAACAGGTAGGAGCCGATCGGCTTCTCCGGTTCGCGCAGGCCGGCACGCGCCAGCTTGATCGCCGAGGTCAGCGCGGTGATGGCGGTGTCCTGGCCGTAGACGACGCGCTTGAGCTCGATGTCCAGGCCCTGCAGCACCTTCTCGTCATCGGCCGAAACCGTTTTCGGCGGGATGCGCGCCATGGTGGCGATCGTCGCTTCGATCTCCTTGATACCGATCGTCTTCTTGCGCTTGGCCTCCGGCACCAGCATCTGCGAGGCGCCGGTCTCGTCGATCACGTCGATCGCCTTGTCCGGCAGCTTGCGGTCGTTGATGTAGCGCGCCGACAGCTCAACCGAGGCCTTGATTGCCTCGTTGGTGAACTTCACCTTGTGGAATTCCTCATAATAGGGCTTCAGGCCCTTCATGATCTCGATGGCGTCCTCGATGGTCGGCTCGTTGACGTCGATCTTCTGGAAGCGCCGCACCAGCGCGCGGTCCTTCTCGAAGAACTGGCGGAACTCCTTGTAGGTGGTCGAACCGATGCAGCGGATCGCACCCGACGACAGAGCCGGCTTCAACAGGTTCGACGCATCCATGGCGCCGCCTGACGTGGCACCCGCACCGATCACGGTGTGAATCTCGTCGATGAACAGCACGGCGCCCGGATAGTCCTCGAGCTCCTTGACGACCTGCTTCAGCCGTTCCTCGAAGTCACCGCGATAGCGGGTGCCGGCCAAAAGCGTGCCCATGTCGAGCGCGAAGATGGTGGCATTGTGCAGCACTTCCGGCACGTCGCCCTCGACGATGCGCTTGGCCAGGCCTTCGGCGATCGCCGTCTTGCCGACTCCGGGGTCACCGACATAGAGCGGGTTGTTCTTGGAACGGCGGCACAGCACCTGGATGGTGCGGTTGATCTCGCTCTCGCGGCCGATCAGCGGATCGATCTTGCCGGCCTTGGCCTTGTTGTTGAGGTTGACGCAATAGGCGGTCAGCGCGTCCTGTTGCTGCTTCTTCTTGCCGCCTTCCTCCTGGGGCTCGGCACCGTTCTGGCCGCCCTGCTCGTCATCGGCGCCGCGCGGGGTGCGGCTCTCGGACGCGCCCGGACGCTTGGCGATGCCATGCGAGATGTAGTTGACCGCGTCGTAGCGGGTCATCTGCTGTTCCTGCAGGAAATAAGCGGCATGGCTTTCGCGCTCGGCGAAGATGGCGACGAGCACGTTGGCACCCGACACTTCCTCGCGGCCAGATGACTGCACATGGATCACCGCGCGTTGGATGACGCGCTGGAAACCGGCGGTCGGTTTGGAATCCTCATCGTAGCCGGTGACCAGATTGTCGAGCTCGGTGTCGATGTAGGTCAGAACGGTATGCTTCAGCTCGTCAAGATCGACGTTGCAGGCGCGCATGACGGCGGCCGCCTCGGTGTCGTCGATGAGCGCGAGCAGCAGGTGTTCAAGGGTTGCATATTCATGGTGCCGCTCGTTGGCGAGCGTTAGCGCTTGATGAAGCGCCTTTTCCAGGCCTTGGGAGAAAGCCGGCATGTTACCTCACTTCTTCTCCATCACGCATTGCAGCGGATGCTGATTCTGTCGGGCGAAATCCATGACCTGAGACACTTTGGTCTCGGCCACCTCGAATGTATAGACCCCGCACTCGCCCACTCCATGATTGTGAACATGAAGCATGATGCGTGTGGCAGCTTCGCGGTCCTTCTGGAAAAAACGCTCCAGCACGTGAACCACGAACTCCATCGGAGTGTAGTCGTCGTTGAGGATGAGGACCCGGTAAAGGCTGGGCTTCTTGGTCTTGGTTTTGGTGCGCGTGATGACGGCCGTCCCGCGGCCGGCCTCATTGCCGTCGCCGCCGCCGTTTTGCATCCGCGCCACTCGTCTCGTGGCAGTCAAACCGATCGTCACGTATTCCTGCCTCTTCGAATCCTCATGCGAGTTTCACATGTAGGTGTTCGATGGACGATTTTAAGCCCTTCTGGTTAGCTGACAATATGGCTAGGTGACCAACTTGGCGGAATTTCGCGATCGTGAAGCGTTGACATGAAAAAACCCGGCCGCGTTTCCACGACCGGGTTTTGTCCCGCGCCCAAAGGGCCGGATATGGAATTCTCGGGTGAAAATTATTTCGCCTTGGCAACGATCGATTCGAACGGCTTGTAGGCTTCCTTGGCGAGTTCGGCATAGAGGTCGCCAATCTTGGTGGCCTCGGCAACGAACGCCTCGTAGGACTGCTTGGCATAGTCGGATTGAATCTCGATCGCCTTGTCCAGCGACTTGGCCGAGAACAGCTTCTCGACCGCGGCGCTGCCGGCTTCAAGGCTCTTCTTGGTGTATTCGCCGGCCTCGGTGGCGATCGCCTGCGCGCCCTTGGACAAAGAGGCGAAGCTCCTCAATCCGGTGTCAGTGAACTCCTTGCCGTATTTGCTGAAGTCCTCATAGGTCTGGCTCATTTCGTACTCTCCCTGGACGGTTGACGCGCCCTGCCCCGAGCGCCGTTGTGCAATGCATAATATATATTGTGCGTCGCACAAAAGTCAAGAATTCAGGGGCTCGCGGCCGCACTGGCGGCGGCAATGGCTAAAATTCAAATAAAGGAAGGCTCAAACCGCCAGAAAATGGTGAACGCGGCGGTTACCATAAACGGATTGGTAACGCTGCCCCGCTAGCTTGGCCGGAAGCGAGGCAGGATCCCTTTGCCGCCTCCAGCGCAACGAGAAATTCAAAGGAACTACCAGTGCGTCAGGCGTTGTCGGACATCGTTTCCAAATCCGCGTCCCCTCTCAAAACGATCATGATCCTCGCCATGGCGATGACATTCGTCATCGCGGGTGGCGCCTCGTCGTTCGCGGCAAAATCGGCAGCCATCGTCGTCGACGCCAAGACCGGCAAAGTGCTCTACTCGGCCAATGCCGATGGTCGGCGCTATCCTGCCTCGCTGACCAAGATGATGACGCTCTATCTGACCTTCGAAGCGATGGCGAAGGGCAAGATCAGCAGAAACACGCCAGTCGTGTTTTCAGCCCATGCATCCGCCGAGGCGCCGACCAAACTCGGCGTGAAGCCGGGCGGATCGGTCGCGGTCGAGACCGCGATCCTGTCGATAGTCACGAAGTCGGCCAACGACTCGGCGACCGCGCTCGGCGAGATGCTCGGCGGCAACGAAACCAATTTCGCCCGCATGATGACGGCCAAGGCGCGGCAGCTCGGCATGAACGGCACCGTCTTCCGCAACGCCAACGGCCTGCCCGACCCGGGGCAGTTCACCACAGCGCGCGACATGGCCACGCTCGGGATCGCGCTCAGGGAACATTTTCCCCAGTACTACGGCTATTTCGCGCAGCGCTCCTTTCTCTACGGTCGCCAGCGCATCAATGGGCACAACCGCCTGCTCGGACGCATCAAGGGCGTCGACGGCATCAAGACCGGCTATACCCGCGCCTCCGGCTTCAATCTCGTCTCGTCCGTATCTGACGGCAACCGCCGCCTTGTCGCCGTTGTCATGGGTGGCACGTCGGGCGGCAGCCGCGACAACCAGATGGCTGGTCTGATCAACGCCTATTTGCCGAGGGCATCGACCCGCGGTGGCGGCGATCTGGTCGCCAAGGCGGACAGCAATCCCATCAGCGCACTTGCGAAGGTTCTCCTGCCCAAGCATGACGCGCCGACCCCCGACGAAAAGCCGGTTGCCGTGGCGGAAGCCGATACGGCCGTCGCGGACGACGCGACCGTTGCCCAGGGCGACAGCGAGGACGAGGATACAGCCGAGGCAGAGGCACCCAAGCTGGTTGTCCCGGCAAAGAAGGTGAAGACGGTCATCGTCTCCGCCCCCAAGGTCGCCACCGCACAGGTCGTGGCTGCCTATGCAGAGCCCGCCCCGGCCGTTGATCCGGTCAACACCGCGTCGGTCCCGTCAGGCTGGGCCATCCAGGTCGCTTCCTCGCCGAAGCAGTCCGAAGCCCAGGCTTTCCTCGACAACACAACCAAGCAGGCTCCCAAGGTGCTGGCCGACGCTTCCGGCTTCACCGTCGCTTTCGACAAGGACGGCGTCACCTACTACCGCGCGCGTTTCGGCGGCTTTGGGTCGAAGGATGCCGCGTGGAAGGCCTGCACCGCTTTGAAGAAGAAGAAAATCGAGTGCTACGCCGTCCAGCAATAGGACCGCGTGGAAGGTATCTCCCGGAAAAATTTTGCGTCGAAGGAGACTAGTTGTGATTGGAGAGCAAGACGTCCTTGGCTTCGTTAATCCGCGCCGCCAGGAAAGACGTGCCGCCGATATCGGGGTGCAGGCGCTGCATCAGGCGGCGGTGCGCCTTGCGGACATCCGCCGCGGCGGCCCCCGCTTCAAGACCAAGGACCTTGTAGGCCTCCTCCTTAGTCATGGCGCCCGGACTTGGCGCAACACCCAGCCCTTCGCCACCGTTCGTCTCAGCGTGTTTGCGCCAGACGGGAAATCTGCCGTCAAGATACGTCTCTAGCAACTGCCGGCTCTCCGGATCGCCGGAGAGCTCGCGGTAGAGATGCTGCAATTCCGCAAGGGTCATCGAGCCGAGCATCTTGCCATCGTGGCGGCCGGCCAGAACCAGCCCTTCAAGGCCGCCCGTATTATGATCGAGTTCCATCTCGAGTGCCGCTGTCCGCACGGTTGAGCGTTTTCCAGCAACCGGCCTGGCATTTGGCCGGCCCGTACGCGTGGCGCCGTACCAGGCGATTGCCACGAACAGGATGATGCCGCCGATGGCTTGACGCCCTACCACGAGCACGGCGCCGCCGACCAGCGCCAGCAGGATCGGCCCCAAGCTTCTCATCCCGCTTGCGAGTTGCGCCGGATCCGCGCGGAGAAAGGCCGTGGCTACCCCCAGGAGCACTAGCAACAACGCGACCACAACGATAATTGCGCCTAACATTTCCCATCGCCCCGCAGGTATCCTGTCCGCCTGGACAGCCGCGTGATGTCCTTCAACACTTTTTCTGCGCCAGAATCATGGCCTTTACCCGGGCTGGAAGAGGACCATCGTGCGAACTGGTTCCGCAACGCCGCGGCCTGTGTCGACTTCGACGGTTCTTCATCGCGCATGGATTTGAAGATGTGGCGTTGTCCCGTCGCTTGCAAGTCCAGCACGAGGCAAGATTGAGGGCCAGAAAATGTCTAAAGCACGTCGCGTCGAAACGGACCTATGCGACGCGCTTCAGAGGCTTTGTCTTTATGGGCGACATGCGTTAGAGCAAGCCGAGTTCGGCCAGCTCGCGCCTGAGTTTCGGCGGCATCTCGACCAATCCCGCCTTACCCTTGCCGAGATCGGCCGGAGCGTCCGCTGGCTTCAGATAGCGCCAGCCCTGGAAGGCGCGGCGCGGCTGCCAGTCGGTACGCACCACCTCGGGATCGAGCATCAAATGGCAGCGGCCGATGCCCTCGTCATCGATGAACGGCCGTATCTCCGTGATCAATTGGCGGCATTGCACGCTGCCCTTGATAACCCAATAGAGTGAGCCGCCATCGGTGACCTCGTCGCCACGCGTCGGCACCATGCGGGTAGTGTGCCAGTGTTCGGCTGGCTCACCGGCACGGCGGCGCTCGTCAAGACGGAAGGCGATCCACTCTTCGAGATCCTCGACACTGTCGCAGCCGACGCAAAGCTTTAGGAGATTGAGAGCCATTCGCTAAGGTTAGTCCGGAGCGCCGAGACGTCAACGGCCTGACGGACTTCTCCACAGAGCCGGTTTGGGCCAGCCCTCAACACTCCACGACGTTGACCGCCAGCCCGCCAAGGCTGGTTTCCTTGTACTTTTCGTTCATGTCGAGCCCGGTCTGGCGCATGGTCTCGATCGCGACATCGAGCGGCACGAAATGCACGCCGTCGCCTTTGATGGCCAGTGACGCGGCCGTCACCGCCTTGACGGCACCCAGCGCGTTGCGCTCGATACATGGCACCTGGACCAGCCCGCCGACCGGGTCGCAGGTCATGCCGAGATGATGTTCGAGCGCGATCTCGGCGGCATTCTCGACCTGTTCGGGCGTGCCGCCCATGACCGCGCACAGGCCGGCGGCGCCCATCGCCGAGGCTGAGCCGACCTCGCCCTGGCAGCCGACTTCGGCGCCGGAGATCGACGCATTGGACTTGATGATGCCGCCGACAGCCGCTGCCGTCAGCAGGAAGTCGCGGATGCTCGGCTGGTCGGCCTCGGGATGGAAATGCAGCCAGTAGCGCAGCACCGCCGGCAGCGTGCCGGCCGCGCCATTGGTCGGCGCGGTGACGACACGCCCGCCGGCCGCATTTTCCTCGTTTACGGCCATCGCATAGATCGACAGCCAGTCATTGGCGAGCAGCGGGTTCGGCCGGTTCTGCTGCCACTGTTCCTGCAGCTTGTCATGCAGTTGCCTGGCGCGCCGCCGCACCTTCAGCCCGCCTGGCATGATGCCGTCCTGCGACAGGCCGCGGTCGATGCAGCCCTTCATCGCGTCCCAGATAGCGTCGAGACCGGTGTCGAGCGCCTCGCGCGACATCTGCGTTTCCTCATTGGCGCGCTTCATGTCGGCGATGGAAAGGCCGCTCTTGGCCGCCATCTTCAGCATCTCGACCGCGTTCTTGAAGGGATACGGCACCTTCTTGCCCTCGGTCGTGACCGAGCCTTTCGCCTTCATCCGCTGCAGCTCTTCTTCCGAAACGACGAAGCCACCGCCGATCGAATAGTAGATGCGCTTGAGCAGCAACCGGCCGCCAGCGTCGTAGGCGTAGAACGCCATGCCGTTGGCATGACCGGTGAGCGGCCTCTTGCGGTCGAGCACCAGATCGGTGGCAGGGTCAAAATGGTAGGATGGGTGGCCGGGCGGTGAAACCAGCTTGTCGGCGGTGATGCGGCTGATGATGCCGTCGGCCTGGTCGGGGTCGACCGTTTGCGGCGTCTGGCCGGCAAGGCCGAGAATGACGGCACGGTCGCTGCCATGGCCGATGCCGGTATAGGCGAGCGAGCCATGCAGGCTGGCGCCGATGCGGTCGACCTTGGCACCGGCGGGCCGCGGCCAGTCGTCGCCCGCGACCTCGTCGAGAAACCGGCGCGCAGCCGTCATAGGCCCCATCGTGTGCGAGCTCGAGGGGCCGATGCCGATCTTGAACAGGTCGAAAACCGAAAGGAACACGCTGTCTCCTGGATCATGTCGAGGACTACATATAGGAATTCCCGAGATGTTTCCGCTCTTTTGACAATCGCGGCGCAGCACCTGCCGACCTTGTTTGCTCCGGCAGCGACATTGATTACCCGACGCTGCATGCGGCGATCGAAGCGATCAAGATGTGATAAATTCACCCTATGGGCGATTCCTCCTATCTTTCGACGGCCGATCTCGCGGCGCTGGGCTTTTTCCTCCTCGCATGGGTGCTGCACACGCTTGCTTCCGATGGCAAGCTGGTTAGCCGCATGTCGCTGACGACTGCCATGAATGCCCAACGCGAGGCCTGGATGCGCGCCATGGCCGAGCGTGAGATCCGCATCGTCGACACCGCCATCATGAGCGGCCTGCAGCAGGGAACCGCCTTCTTCGCCTCCAGTTCACTGATCGCGCTCGGCGGCTGTTTCGCCCTGCTTGGCGCGTCCGACCGGGTGCTTGAGGTGCTGAGCACCCTGCCCTTGGGCGGCGCGCCGTCGCGCTCGGCTTTTCAGATCAAGGTGCTGGGACTGGTGCTGATCCTGGCCTTTTCCTTCTTCAAATTCGGCTGGGCCTACAGGCTGTTCAATTACTGCTCGATCCTGATCGGCGCCGTGCCGATCCCACATGGCGAAGCCTCGCGCAATCCCGTCACGCAAACGGCTGTGTGGCGCGCGACGCAAATGAATATGCTGGCCGGCAAGCATTTCAATTCGGGCTTGCGCGGCGTGTTCTTCTCGATCGGCTATCTCGGCTGGTTCGTCGATCCGGTGGTGTTCGTGCTGTCGACGCTTCTGCTGCTGGCCGTCCTGATACGGCGCCAGTTCTTCTCGGCGGCGCGGCGCGCCGTGATCGGTCAGCCGCCCGGCGCCGGAAACGGCTGATCGATACGCCCGGAAAGCCAATAGGCGAAAAGTCCGATCCACTCGCGGACGGCCATGGTCGTGTTCTGCACTGAATCGGCCGCATTGTCGCGAAACAGCCCGATGCCTTCCCGACCGGAGGTGCGATAGTCGACCGGCCAGGAAACGGTTGAAAAACCGGCCTTATCGAACAGCGCCTTGGCGCGTGGCATGTGAAAGGCTGATGTCACCAGTAGCCATGTCTCGCCCGGTTTGGGTTTGACCAGTTCGTGGCTGAAGACCGCATTCTCGTAGGTGTTGCGGGATTTGTCTTCGAGGATCAGCCGATCGGCCGGGACACCCAGCGCCTCGAGCAGGCGCGGAGCGGTGTCGGCATCACCTTCGCCGTCGAAGAACAGTGAGCCGTTTCCACCGGAGACGACCACCTTTGCCTGCGGGAAACGCCGGGCGAGGATTGCGGTCTCGACCATGCGATCGCCGCTGCTGTTCAATTCATAGCCGCCACGCGCGAGGTTGATGGCGCCCTCGAAGCCGCCACCGAGCACGACGATGCCGTCTACCTTCTCCGGCAGCGGCGGCTTGGGAAAGCGTTCCTCCAGCGGATTGAGCATCATGGCGCCGAGCGACGTCCAAGCCGACAGCGCAAGGATCAGAAACGCCAGCACGCTGCCGGTGACGGCAAGTCGCCGCCGGCCGATCGTCCCGGTGATCAGCCCCGCCAAAAGCAGGAAGATCGTCAGGTTAAGCGGCTGGATGAAGAACCAGAAGATCTTGGAAAGATAGTAGAACATCGCTCAACCCTTACGGCATCAAGGGCTCTGTAATGCTTTGGTTTGCGCATGATTCTCTCCGAAAATCGATCGCGATTTTCGGTATCATGCGTCAGGCGAGCGATACCCTTACCACCACTTCTCCGGCTGGAATGAGCCGGCCGCCTGCTCGATGACGGCGGCGGTCTGGAACAATGTCTCTTCCTCGAAGGGCCTGCCGATCAGTTGCAGGCCGAGCGGCAATCCCTTGGGATCGAGGCCGGCGGGCACGGCAATGCCCGGCAGGCCGGCCATGTTCACGGTGACCGTGAAAATGTCGTTGAGATACATCTTGACCGGATCGGCGGCCATGTCCTCGTCGGCTATGCCAAAGGCGGCGGACGGTGTAGCCGGTGTCAGGATGACATCGACTCCGGCGGCGAAGACGTTTTCGAAGTCGCGCTTGATCAGATTGCGCACCTTCTGAGCCTGCAGATAGTAGGCGTCGTAATAGCCGGCCGACAGCACATAGGTACCGATCATGATGCGGCGCTTGACCTCGCGGCCGAAGCCAGCGGCGCGGGTCTTCTCGTACATCTCGACGATGTCCTTGCCCGGCAGGCGCAAGCCGTAGCGGATGCCGTCATAGCGGGCAAGGTTGGAAGAAGCCTCGGCGGGCGCCACGATGTAATAGGCCGGAAGCGCATACTTGGTGTGCGGCAGGGAGATGTCGACGATCTCGGCACCGGCATCCCTGAGCCAAGCAATACCCTTCTGCCACAGCGCCTCGATCTCCTCCGGCATGCCGTCGACGCGGTATTCCTTGGGAATGCCGATCTTCATCCCCTTGATCGGCTTGCCGATCGCAGCCTCATAGTCCGGCACCGGCCGGTCGACGGACGTCGTGTCCTTCGGATCGACCGAGGCCATCGACTTGAGCAGGATCGCGGCGTCGCGCACGTCGCGGGCGATCGGCCCGGCCTGGTCGAGCGACGAGGCAAAGGCGACGATGCCCCAGCGCGAGCAGCGGCCATAGGTCGGCTTGATGCCGACCGTGCCGGTGAAGGCGGCCGGCTGGCGTATAGAACCGCCGGTATCGGTGGCGGTTGCGCCTGCACACAGGAAGGCCGACACAGCGGTCGCCGAACCGCCGGAAGAACCCCCCGGCACCAGCTGTGCATTGTCGAGGCTGCGCTGGGTTTTCGTGCCGCCGGCCGAAACGAAGCCGCCGTCACCCTGATGTGTCGTCGGCATCACCACCGTATCGAGGCGCGAACGCCGCCACGGGTTGATGACCGGGCCATAGTAGGAGGTCTCGTTGGACGAGCCCATGGCGAATTCGTCCATGTTGAGCTTGCCCAGCATGACCGCGCCGTCGGCCCACAGATTGGATGTGACAGTCGATTCATAGCGCGGCTTGAAGCCGTCGAGCACGTGGCTGCAAGCCTGGGTGTGGACGCCTTCGGTGCCAAACAGGTCCTTGATCCCGAGCGGAATGCCTTCCAGCGCACCGCCCTCGCCCTTGAGCAGCCTGGCGTCCGACGTCTTGGCCATGTCGCGCGCCTTGTCGCCGGTCACCGCGACATAGGCATTGAGCGTCGGATTGGCGCGATCGATCGCCAAGAGATAGGCCTCGGTGATCTCGGTCGCGGTGATCTCCTTGGCGCGCAGCTTGGCGCGGGCCTGCGAAATCGTCAGATGGGTCAGGTCGCTCATCAAAGGCTCTTTTCGTAAAACACCGACCACTCGGAATCGGGATAATCCAGCACCGGGCCGCAACGCGAGAAGCCAGCACGTTCATAGACGGTCCAGGCGGCGGGATGGCGATCGCCGGTCTCCAGCACCAGCCGCTTGAGGCCTTCACCGCGCGCCAAGGCTTCAACGCGTTCCACAATCCTGGCACCGATCCGCTGACCGCGATGCGACGGCCTGATATACATGCGCTTGACCTCGCCAATGGCGCCGCCATGGCGCTTCAGCGCTCCACACCCAATGGCGGTGCCGTTGTCGCGGGCGATGAAAACGGTCGTGTCATGGCCCGCCATCTGCTCGGCCGTCAGATGGTAGCAATGCTCCGGCGGTGTCAATTCGAGCAAGGTTTCGTTGAGTTCCCTGACCAGGCCGCGCACGTCGTCCTGCAGCGGCGTCTCGATGGCGATCTCGATTGCCATCGGCGCCTTACTCCACGACCTTCGGCACGAGGAAGAAATTCTCGTCGGTCGCCGGTGCGTTGGCGACGATGTCAGCCGCCTTGTTGCCGTCGGTGACGACATCCCCGCGCTTCTTCATCTCCATCGGCGTCACCGAGGTCATTGGTTCGACGCCGGAAACATCGACCTCGTTCAACTGCTCGACGAAGCCCAGTATGGCGTTCAACTCGCCGGTCATGCGCTCGGCATCTTCCACGCTCACTGCGATGCGGGCGAGATGCGCGACGCGCTTCACTGTCTTGACATCAACGGACATGTATTCGCCTCGGGAAAAACCAGTCCGCGCTATAGCGGCGCGGCGCGCGGCGCGCAACATGCGCCGGCCGACAATCGGGCAAACAGCTTCATGGCAGGTCAACGCCTTCGCACAGATAATAGCTGCCGCTGTTACCGCTCGCCTCGCTCTCATCGTCGATGGGCCGGACCGAGACGAGATCGAGCTGCGTCGGGCTGATCCGCGTCACCGACAGGACATCGGGAAAGACATAGCCCGGTTCCTGGCAGATGGCCGTCACCGCCCAGCTCGGCGAGCGCGTCGCCTTGCTGACCTGCACGAACTCGCAATTGTATTCCACGCCTTGCAGGCCATTCTTCGAAAGCACGGTGTTGCCGGCATCGACAAGCGTCTGCAGCGTGTCCTTTTTAGCCTGCACGCAAAGTTCCTCGGACTGGAGATAGACGCCTTCGATGAAATCATCCGCAGCGAGCGCGGGCGACGCCGCGACAAACATCGACACGCAAAGAGATCGCCCCAACACCATGGATTTGTTCCGCTTTGGTTGTTTCTAGATGGTAATCGTTTCCCCGATCTTCGGCAATGCGACCTTGACGCCGGATCCTTCCATGCCGGCTTCGAACTTCTCAGGCGTCGGATCGATCATCGGAAACGTGCCGAAATGGCAAGGGACAACCGTGTCGAACTTGAAGAAGCGGCGGCAGGCAAGGGCCGCCACCGCGCCGCCCATGGTGAAGCGGTCGCCGATCGGAACTATACCGATCTTCGGCTCGTGCAGCTCGTTGATCAGCGCCATGTCGGAAAAGATGTCGGTATCGCCCATGTGGTAGAGCGTCTTGTCTTCCGGGAAATGCAGAACCAGCCCACCCGGATTGCCGAGATAGACGTTCTTGCCACCCTCTTCGCCAAACGAGGAAGAGTGCAGCGCCTGGACGAAGGTGGTGGTGAAGCCGCCGCAATCGACCGTGCCGCCGATATTGCCGGGATTGATCTTCTTGTCGCTGACGCCCTTGCCGACCAGGTACATGCAGATCTCGAAATTGGCGACCAGTTGGGCGCCGCTCTTGCCGAGCACTTCCAGCGCGCCGCTGATGTGGTCGCTATGCCCGTGTGTCAAAAGAACATGCGTGATCCCTTCGGCCGGCCCTTCCCAATCGCTTGTCCAGGATGGGTTGCCGATCAGATAAGGGTCGATCAGGATTTTCGCGGCACCGGTTTCGATGCGGAAGGCCGAGTGGCCGTACCAGGTCAGTTTCATGAATGCATTTCCTCGATTTTTGCCGAGCCAGACGATAGAACGCCGATAGCCCAGATATCAAAGGGTATAATGTCCGCCGCGCATCCGAAAAGGCGCGTGGCGCTGAAAAGGCGAGGGAAACCCGTTGGCTATCATCACGATTGAGCAATTGCCGGCACGGCTCGCCCATGGCAAGACCCTGGCGGGGCTCGATCTCGGCGACAAGACGATCGGCGTCGCGGTTTCCGACCGGGGTTTCTCCTTCGCTCATCCCCGCCCGGTCATCCTCAGAAAGAAATTCTCGCTCGATGCCGCCGTCCTTTTGGCGTTGCTGGAGAAGGAGAATGTCGGTGCGGTGGCGATCGGACTGCCGATCAACATGGATGGGTCGGAAGGCCCACGCGCACAGAAATCGCGCGCCTTCGTGCGCAACATGGCGCAGCTGAGTGACCTGCCCTTCGTGTTCTGGGATGAGCGGCTGTCGACGGTCGCGGCCGAACGGACGCTGATCGAAATGGACTTCTCGCGCGCCAAACGCGCCGGCAAGATCGATTCGGCGGCAGCCGCCTTTATTCTGCAGGGAGTTTTGGACCGGCTTCAGTCGCTCGATGCAGCCGATCGAAGGGAACCTGAACCACCGACCTCTGCCTGATCCAGCCGATGATCTCACTGCGGCGGCGAAACGCCCACAGCGCCATAAGCAGAAAACCGTCGAAGATGCAGGTCTTGGCCACCATACCGGGGATGATCGCTGGATCGATACCGAGTATCTGACCATAGAGCTGGAAGAAGAAGTCGTGCATCTGCCGGCTGAGCATGACGTAGCCGAAATTCATGTCGTTGGCCGACAGATAGAACCAGCCCCAGAACAGCGCCATCGGGCCCGCCCACAACGCGAAGATGTAGCGCATCAGCGACCTCCCTTGCCGTTCGAGCCGGTCCGGCCCGATATCAGGGAGAGCAGTGAATTATGCGCCGCGGCCTTCGCCATGCCGTGCGCCGTGGCGTGGAATTCGTCCTCATCCAACGCAGGTACCGAATGCCGTTCGGCGAGCATCGCGACATAGGAAGCCAGAAGTGCGGCCAGTTGCACGGCCACAACCATGAACAGACCGTTGATGCCTTGGGCCGCGCCGCCGATCAGGATCATCGACATCACGCCGGAAGCTGAAATAAAGGCGATGCGAATGACGCTATCGGCGCCCGGGCTGGACGCGTCGTTGATCAGCGTATCGACAAAGGCCCAGAAGAACAGCACCGCCACGACCAGCAACGCGGTCGCCAGCGGAGCGACCACGACGATATTCTCGAGATTGATCAATCGGGTGCTCTCGACGGCCACCCCGAGTACGCCAAGAGCCGCCGCCACACCTCGATTTCCATCGATACAGATCAGCGCGAGCAGGCCGAAAACGATCGCCCAGTGCACGGACAGAAAGGAGGTCAATACGTGTCGCATCGTGATTCCTGCTTCGACAGGAATGACAGTGGGCTTTGCGGTGCGCTGCCGCAATGGAAACCATTTGTTAAGGTTAACGGCGGCTGGGCCGATGAAGATTCCCTCGGATGATGAGTGGCATCGCCGTCAATTCACCGGCGGATAGAGCGTATCGATGATCATGCGCGCATCGTGACGAGAATCGAGCATACCGTAGGTATTGCGCCACTGGCCCGCGAGCCGCGTCTCGACGAAAGCGTCGGCGATCCGCCCTGCCCCCAGCCGGCGCAACTCGGCCGCCGCCG
>NZ_JAPYKP010000004.1:0-111656 GCF_037179725.1 Mesorhizobium sp. Cs1321R2N1
CAACTCTCCGGCGGCCAGAGGCAGCGTGTGGCGCTGGCACGCTCCATCGTCACCAAGCCGCGCGTGCTTCTGCTCGACGAGCCGCTCGGCGCGCTCGACAAGGCGCTGCGCGTCGACATGCAGATCGAATTGAAACGCATCCAGCGCGAGATCGGCATCACCACCATCTTCGTCACCCACGACCAGGAAGAGGCGCTGACGATGAGCGACCGCATCGGCATATTGCGCGACGGCCGGCTGGTACAGGAGGGGCCGCCCGAAGAAATCTACGACCGGCCGCAAAGCGAATTCGCCGCGACCTTCCTCGGCGACGCCAACATCTTGCGCGGCGAAGCGACCGCCAACGGCATAAAGCTACCGGACGGCACAGCGATCGCTGCCTCTGTCGGCGCGTCCGTGCCCACGGGTGCAAAGGCGAGCTGCGCCGTGCGGCCGGAGCGCATCCAGATCTCGACTGGCGCGGGGAAGTCTGATCACGCCAATGCCAACACGCTCAAGGGCCAGGTTTCGAAGCGCATCTTCGCCGGCAACAACAGCACCTATTTCGTCGAACGCGGTGACCAGACGCTAAAGGTGATCGTGCAGAATACAGGTGCCGAAAGGCTGGCCGAGGGCCAGGAAGTTGTGCTGAACTGGTCGCCGGAGAGCACGGTGCTGATCGCTGCCTGAACTCGCCGACCGCGTGGCATCAGGAGAGGCCCAAATCTCTGGAATCCTCTCGCAGAAATCTCCTGAAGCCGCGGCTGGTGGAGTTCGTATAGCTGTCCCACTGACAGAGCAGGGCTCTCTAGGGAGCGTCATGCATAGGTGAAGCTCATCTGATTTGGAGAGGATCGGAGCCCGAGAACGTCCGCACGTGTTAGACTAGCTCGAACCAAGCGTGGAGGAGGGAACCGACGAGCTGGTGGAGCGTGTGAGCGCTACCTAGAGCGCGGTCAGTAAGATCAATGCCAATATGACCAGCGTCAAGGAAGTGACGGCCGAGGTGACGCGCTGGAAACTTATGGGGCTGGGGACACTTGGCGTAACCGGCATGGCAGCCGCGGCCCTGGCCTCCCTCGTCACGGCGTATTGGTCGGATATCTGGCGCGTGCTGCGGGGAGGGTGAATTTGGGGAGGCGTATGACTGTTCCTCGACAAACCAACCACAGTTCGTGTCGAGCACCGCGCGGGCTGCGTTCTATCTTGCTGTCATCAAGTTCGGTGCACGAAGGGACCGCGTACCCATCGCAAGGGTGCGGTCCAGCGCCAGCTGCGGGACGCGAGAAGCGCGTTGCGTTCTGCGAGGAAAGCGTCCCGATCGCGGACCATCGCGTCACATTCGAGGCTGAGCTCGTGGTGAGCACGAACGATCGCATGGTGAGTGCGAACGACCGCCTCGTGATCTAAAATCCGCGCTCGAAGCTCCCCACGGAGATGTTCAGCCTCCGCCGTCGCTATCGCCAGAACATCACAGCTTTCGTTGAATATCGTACGCACCAGGTCCATTTGAGCGCGCAGTTCACGGCTTTCGCCGTCGACCGCCATGGAACGCAAAATCTGATATGCGATCCGGATCAGAGGTGTGATGTCCGGATGGTTTCGCAGCTCTTCGATCGAGGCTCTCTCGTGATGCAGGGCCTCGTTCAGGAACTTTTCAATCTCGATATCGGACTGGCTGCAAGGAGCCGGCCAGATGACCCCGGTTTCGTCAGCCGCATGGTTCAAATGCCGCCGCCAGTCGGTGCGGAAATCTTCGTGGCGCAAAAAATAACGTGGCATGTCTCGTGACTGGTGCTCCGCTTCGAGCACGTGCCTCAGCCAAAGCAGTAGTGATTTCGCCATCGGCAAGCCATCTCGCCGCTTCAACGGCTCTCTTAGGGCGAGAAGCTTGAGATTTTCAGACTTGGGGCGCTCTTTGCCCGATGGCCGGCCTGGGAACAAGAGGCCGGAACATCGGCATGCCTTCTGTGGTCGGTGTCTCTATCGTAGACCTCACATCCAAGACAGGCCGGCGATCTCCGGCTCTACCTCCTCTTCCAAAAATTCTCCATAGAG
Source organism: Mesorhizobium sp. Cs1321R2N1 (assembly GCF_037179725.1). NCBI lineage: Bacteria > Pseudomonadati > Pseudomonadota > Alphaproteobacteria > Hyphomicrobiales > Phyllobacteriaceae > Mesorhizobium > Mesorhizobium sp. Cs1321R2N1. The sequence goes on from NZ_JAPYKP010000004.1 coordinate 2,038, forward strand.
AGGTAGGTGAACGAGGCTGTCCAGCTTAACAGCACCAGGCCGGTGAGCGCTTCTGAAGAGGCAATCAGTCGCATCGGACCCTCGGCCCTGACATCACCGACTCCCAGCGTTGTATAGTTTGTGATGGAGAAATACAGGAAGTCGATCCAGCCATCGGAGATTTTTCCGACGATTCCGCCTAACAGGCCGTAGCTATGGAGGCCCCAGAAGACGAAACCGTAGAGCGTAATCTCGACGGTATGCGCGGCAAGCGCTCCAAAAATAACGATCAGCAATCGTCCTCGGCTCGGAAATCCGCCGATCTCGGTTGACCGGGCCGAGCTCGCGACCATTTTGAAAGCCTCGTAGTGGACGAGAACGCACGCGATTGCCAGAACGAGCGATACGAGACTGACTGCGATGACGTTCATTATGGATGCACCGTGTGAGGAAGGCTTCTGTTGATCGCGCAAATCGGTGCCTGTGTGAAGGTCTGGTTTCCTGCGGTACGGCTGATTGGCTCGTCCGGCTCGCCCCCACGCCGCGGACAAACTCTTCGACCGCCCGGCCTGATAATGCCCTCATCTACCATGCGAACGAGCTTCACAACTGGAGGGATAGAGGACCTCGCAAACTGGTCTCCGCGCCGATGCAGAACACAGCCTGGAGGTTGGGATACCGCCGAAGGTTCGCTGGCATATCCCATGTCACGATGAGCCGATGTCGTCTTCATCGATGGCGCGGTTACCAGCCTGACAACAGCGGCATCGCTGGTGACGGGAATACCCAGGTTCACCGTCACGCGGTTTGCCCATATCTTCCCTGTGACGCGTCCATCTTCTCTTGTGTTAATTTAGCTATCGCTGAAGTTGAAGGGGAGACTGAACAATGTCTACTTCACGTCATGCATTGCTTTCCATCCTGGGTGCAAGTGTCGCCTACGTCGCCCTTAATGGCAATCGGTGAGTGGTGAGTGGTGAGGATTCGATGACCCCTTCGCAAACGTCGCAATTCAAAACGACCGGACGCCCCGGTTGTCCGGGGCAATTGCCAACCCGCGAAGCCGTTTGATGCAGGACCGTCGATTCGCGGCATCCTCGTCTTGGACGGAACAATTACACTCCTGCACCGGTACGCGTCCAAGTTCGCATTGGGTTATGGATTCGAACCTTGCATATTCGCAAAAACCCACTGCAACCATTAGTCTCTGCTAACGTTGCAGGCCAACTGACCAGGCGCCCTGTCACTGAAGGGCAAGGTGGAGGGGTTATTGTGGGGATCGATCGTAACGGCAGATATCCCTTCTCCGGACTGCAAAGTACCCTTTCGGTAGCACATCGGCGCACCGCGTTGCCGACCGTCGCGACGGTCGTAGTGACCGTAGCCGCTTTGTATTTCGGGCGCGAGGTTTTCCGCCGATAGCGATTGCCCTACTGTTGACCTTCGCACTCGCCCCGATGGTTTCCTCGCTAAAACGGGCCGGCATGCCCCGGGTCGCGGCTGTCGTATTGATCGTGCTTGGCGCCTTCGCAGCGCTGGCTCTGTTCAGCTTCATTTCGCCTCGCAGGTCAACGAATTGGCGCAGAATGGCGCACAAAGGTTGGCCCACATGTTCGTGGACCATCGCTTCCTTGCAGCGGGCCCGCGACTTCAACCAGAAGATCGCGGCCGTCACTGCCTCGCGGCCTTCACGGTGGCCTTGCGAAAGAGGTTCTCGGCAAAGGGTTTCGCGAACATAGAAAAGACTGCGCGCTGACCGTTCTTCGCACAACATTTGCGGTTGGTAACCCAGAAAACCGCGGCCTCGGTCGGGAGACTGAGGCCGCATCGCCAGTTGGCCTTTTTGGCACGCGAACCGAGCGTATGCGAGGCGTCTCAGGCGGCCGCCTGCAAGGCCCGCTCGTTCGCACCGCTTTCGCCGAGCTTAGTTAGTGTCTCATCGGTGGCGGATTCTTCCTTGAGAGTCTGGCGCAGCAAGGGCAGGGCATCTTTCAGGCCCAGTTGCTCCGCCCACGCAATCAGCGTGCCGTAGCGCGCTATTTCATAGTGCTCGACCGACTGGGCGGCCGCCACGAGGCCCGCGTCGAGTGCCGGCTCGTTCTTGTATTCCTCGAGGATTTCCGAACCTTCTTCGATGATGCCGTCGATCGCGGGACACGTCTTGCCCCGGGCCTGCTTGCCTAGCATTTCAAAAACTTGCTCGAGCCGGTCGATCTGACCTTCCGTCTCGGTGCGATGCTTTTCGAAGGCTGCGCTCACCTCTTCCGTTTGCGCCGCTTTGGCCATCTTCGGCAGCGTCTTTAGAATTTTCTTTTCCGCATAGTAGATGTCTTTCAGGCCACCCACGAACAGGCTTTCCAGGCCGTTCGCAGCGCCGGACGAACTGTTCTTCACCATCAATGTCTCTCCTTCGGTTGGCTTGCTGTTCCAAACAGAACGGCGTTCGCCCATTGTTCAAAGCTAGCGAAATTCGAGGATCGCGTTTCGACTTCCCCGAACAACCAGAACCGACAGACTCAAGCGACGTTCCCGGCGAAACATTTTGTGATATTCATATTCGACAACCCAAAGCTGGAAAGCGGTTCTCGTCTACGGCCACCAGAACGGCCCGTTAGATCGTCCATCGGGACGTTCCCGAGACCAGGTGCGGCTCAAGCTTGTTGCTCCCAGGCCCATAGAGTTCAGCCAGGCTGACGACTTCCCGCTGTGTTCGACGGACGCCTGGAGGGACCGAATGGTGCGCCCGCCTCTCTGACTTTTCCCCTCGTCAGGCGCGCAAGTACACAAGTGAACGCCGCTCTGAGCGGCTATCTGCCCGGTTGCCGCGCGGCTCTCAGGGTGCCAGACACCCGGGGCGGATACAGGAGCGAGACACCCTCATGGATCGGTATCGCGCAACGCAACGCAAACCGCTTCAAGGCTTTGAAAAAACGGGTGATTCAGGGCCCATTGGACCAGGAACAACAGAAGCTCGACAAACTAGACCTGCAGGACATTTAAGGGAAACGCGTCTCCCGAGCGTGAGAGCTTTGGCAGAGACTTTCAGTGACGCTCGGACCGGAATAATCGCAGCTTCGGGCGCCCCTCCTCAACCCGATCGCGCCAATGCGTGGGGTTGGATATCGACTGGCACCCCGCTGAGGCCATGCCTCCATCCAAATTCGGCCCGCTCACACGGGAAAAACCAGCGAGTGCGCGCCTTCTCGGTCCAGAACTGCGAGTTCCAGCATCTTGGAAAACGGCGCGCTGACAATCGGCTCCCACATACTGGCCAGCATACGTAAAAGTTGATCTCAATCAGTTTTGCGTGGCAAGCTAACGGCTATGGCTCTGATACGGGTGTGACGCCAGCGGCCAGGCTCTCCTCTTCGAGGACATCTGTCACATCACCGACGCTCGCTTCCGCATCGGGGTGAGCCTTCGCAAGTTCCTGTGCCTTGGATTTCAGGTCAAACGAAAATTGTCGCCGCTTCTTTGCCGCCGCTACCGCGTCTGCAATCTCCACGGCCAATGTGAGTGCCGGCATTAGCTTTCTCCCAAGTACCCCAGCGTCTACCCCAAATATGGCAGACATTCGACCAACGCCCTCCGTCGAACGAGGGACCGTCCCTAAGATACAGGGGCGCTCCAGCCCCTGCTGCATCAGCGGAGAGGAGGATGTCCGAGCACTGGGCACGGAAGCAGGGCCGCCCCACGCAGCCCTTGAGGGCAAGGACGGCGGCTGATCCTCGCTGAGAGAGCTGCTTGAGAGCGTTTGCACCGCAGCGCATGGCGGGACGGCCCGTTGAGGCATGAACTGAAATAGCTTTCAAGCCCGATACGAGCTTTGGTCAAAGGAACCGTCGATCGTCCTGGGAGTTGAACGGGAATCGACTATCGCCAAGCCTTGCTAGGCCGTCGCGGAGGATGGAGCATGAGTTTCTTCGGTAAGTACTTCGCAGGCTTGTTCAGCCGGAAATCATCGCCGGCGAAGGCCAGCGGCGACATGCGAAAGGCGACCGGCGCTGGTCCGGCTATGGCCGCGCATTCGAAAGACGCCAAGACGTCAGCCGCAAGTGGCCAAAACCAGAACTCAGCGAGGAAAGGCAATGACAGACGACAAGAGTGAAGCGCGATTTTCACGATCGCGGCCGCGTGTCGGCGGAGGAGGATAACGAAGCCGAATATTTCGCCCAGAAGGCCGGCATCACTCCCCAACGGTAAGGGATCTCATTGCCAGACACGGGAACGACCGCGCCACGGGCTAGGGGCGAAGGCGCTCAGGGGCCGGTGACATATAATGGCTGTTTACCAGATAGAAGAGCTCTACAGGGACAAGGTCGTGTCCTCTCGTACCGTCGCGGGAGGCGATCCTATGAAGGCGCCGAAATGGTCGCAGGTCGAAAGGTCTCGCCACGGGCCCTGCAGGACCATTGGTTTCGCGTCGTTGATGAAAACGAGGCGGCGGTGGGCGGTGTATGAGTATAGCTTGGCCGACACCGGTGGCGAGCGGTCGGGTTAACAACTTCTTCAACTTGAGCCTGCCTACGTCTGGTAGTCCACGAGGGCGGCCCTGCCTGGGAGGAGACGAATCTCTACGCCGTCTGACTTGCATGGCGTCGGCATGACGGACCGAGACACAGGGCATTCGCGGACGAAAGACAGCACCGAGCTCGCGAGAATGTTCGCGATATATTAGAGCATCCATTTGGGGCCGAAAACTGACAGTCCGCTCGCGCGGAATTGTTGGGGACTAAAAGACGTTGCCCATACGTGGCCGCGCTATCTTACCCTCCGTCTATTTCGTGCCACCAGCTATCATGGCTGAGGCGATGATCGAATGTCGCTACCCCATTTGCTGGCGGTCGCGGGCCTATGAATCCAGCGGAAGGTGGACCTGAACGTTGCAGACGGCGCCTTCTTCCTGAAGCCTCCCAATGTGTGCGGCCATCCACTGCTTTCGGTACACGGCCGCACTCTTTGTCGTTTGTCCCCAAAAATAGAAGCCCCAAAAAGCTTGTGTGCAGGCGTGCCGCTTCTCCGAAGCGGTCTTTTGCGCGTCGCGAGGAACTATAAACGGAGCAGCAGGTTTGGTTGAGATGCCGACACCGGTCCGACCATCCGAAAGGAGAGCAAGATGACGGGAGCAATAAAAGCGACGGCAATCGCCGGGGCCCTTGCCGTATGCGCATTGCCAGCATTGGCCCAGTCCAGCGGAACGCCGGTGCCCGCAGTCAAAGCAGAGGATCATGGCCCCGAACGGCCGTCCGACGGCACAGGACAGCCCCAGGATTCGATGAGGACAATGATGCGCCAGATGATGAACGAGATGATGCAGGAAAGGTCGCACGCAGATGGGCGCTCCCAGCCAGACCGTGAAAGTGGCGACCGCGGAAGCCGGGGCTACAGAATGGGACCGCGTGAACGAGACCGGATGGCCGAAGGTGGCGGCCGCACGGGAGCCAGAATGATGCATGGCGCAGCGATGCGAATGATGTTTGCCATCGTGGATGCCGACGGCGATGGATCGGTCTCACAGAGCGAAATCGAGGACTTTGTAGACCGCATATTCAATGCGGTAGACGAAAACGGCGACGGCCGCGTCGACATGGAGGAAATCCAATCCTTCTTCCATGGATACGGCAATCGGGAGGCGGATTGATCTTGGGCGTCGGCCGGTTAACACTCGGTCAGCCAAGTCTGAACAGCCCGACGAGCTCACGCCTGAGTGGATCCTTGCTACTTCAGGTGCGCTGCTATCCGCACATTCTATATAAGCGCTGAAGTTGCACGTATGATTTCCTCCGCGTTGTTGTTCACGGGACTTCTCCAGGATAAGCGCCGACGGATGCCGTAGAGCGAGGGTCATCGTTGGCGTTTCGCCAGATGGCTCTTCCTAAACCATCGCTGCTATTTCCATGCAGGCCTGCAGGTCGCTTGTTTCTTCGAGTGCCTCGAGTGGAGCGCGAACGCGCAACCATACGGCGTCACCGGTTCGTTGGGCCAGAACCGCCTTGACCGCTGGCACGACGGGCAGCTTCAGGAGCTTGCCAAGCAAGTGATCGATCAAGGGATCGTCCTCACCGCGCACGAGTTTCGCCAGCAGCGCCGGCGCGAAATTGGCCACCCCGCTGATCGCCCCGCTGGCGCCTTGCCTGACCGCTCTCGCCAGATCGCCTTCATGGCCTACGAGTATGGCGAGGTCGCGATGCTCGGCAAGCAGCGCCACTGTCTGCTCCCAGTCGCCGCTGGAGTCCTTGACGCCGGCGATGGCCTGCGGAAAGGCGACGCGCAGGCGCGCGACCAGTTTCGGGCCGATACGGACACCGGTAAGGCCCGGGATGTTGTAGAGGATGACATCGCGGGCGGCCACGCCGGAGCGCTCCAGCACCTCACTGATCCAGCGATAGATGCCTTCCTCCGTTGGCTGCTTGAAATAGAAGGGGGGCGTCAGCAGGATGCCGCCGCAACCAGCCTCAAGCGATCGCCGGACGTGGTCGCCTGCGTCCTCGGACGACGGCCCGTAGACACATTCGATCAGGCTGCCGGCGTGGATGCCGGCCGCGGCCGTTCTCTCGTAGAGGGTCGCGCGGACCGAGGCCGAAATTGATATGCCTTCGCCAGTCGTGCCGAAGGCGGTTACCACCCGCATACCTTGCCCCAGCAAGTGTCCAGCGTGTGCGACGAAGCGGGGCCAGTCGATTGCGCCACTTTGCTCAAACGGTGTTGTCAGCGCCGCGCTGAGGCCGATCTTCTTGCGCATGTGATGGTCTTCGGACACAGGTATTATCCTTGATCAATTGGCGGGATTTCGAGGAGCATTCGGCGCAACGATCCAAGATCGGCTGGCGTCCGCCCGGTGAAGATACGGAAGGCTTCGACACCTTGGTGAAAGAACAGCTCGAAACCGCTGAGAACCTTGATGCCCGCCGCCTCCGCCTGCTGTTTGAACTGCGTGTCGACCGGCGTGTAGACGGCGTCGAATGCCCAGCGCAGCTCCCGCAGCAATTCCAGCCGCACCGGAGAGCCCGGATGTCCGTGCATGCCGAGCGGCGTGCAATTGACGATGCCTCCCGCGCCGTCCATCGCCGGACCGACGTCGACGCCGGAGGACGTTGCGACAGCGCCCTTCGAGGCGGTCGCGATCGCGGCGGCTAGTGACCGCGCTTTGCCGGCATCTCTGTCGATGATGGTCAGGCCATCAGCCCCGAGGGCCAGTAGTCCGAAGGCCACGGCCTTGCCGACTCCTCCGGCTCCGATCAGGACGACCTTGCCCGGCGCCATGTCGTCGAAGACTGCGCGATAGGCGGCGACGAAACCCGTATGGTCGGTGTTGTAGCCCCGCGCGCAATGCGGGTCGAACACCACTGTGTTGACCGAACCGATGCGTCTGATCAGGTCGTCGTGTATGCACAGCCTGGAGACCACCATCTCCTTGTATGGATAGGTAACATTGATGCCGCGAAGACCGGCGTCGCGGCAGGCGTCGAACACGGCGTCGAAGTCCTTACCCATCTCGCGCGGGATGAAGAGGTCATAGCTGACGTCCAGGCTGCTGAGGCGGCCGGCGAGACGATGCAGGTCCGGCGAACGCGAGCGGTTTATGTTGTCGCCGATCAACCCAAGCCTGACCGGGTCGGTGAGGCCGGCACTTCGGCGATCGTGCGGAGCCGTGCTCATCCCTGGTATCCGAACTGCCTCGGCAACCACAGCACGATTTCCGGAAACAGCATCATTAGCAGTAGCGCAAAGACCAGCACGCCGATGAATAGCCAGATCTCGCTGATGATTTCGCGCAGCGGAATGCGCGTCGTCGCATTGATGACGAACAGCACGACCCCATAGGGTGGCGTAATCAGCCCGATCATGGTGTTGACCACCACCACGACGCCGAAATGCACAAGGTCGATCCCGAGCAGCCGGCAGGTCGGAATGAACAGCGGTACGATGACCAGAATGATCGTCGAAGCGTCGAGCAGACAACCAAGCAGCAGCAGCAGCACGTTGACTATGAACATGAAAGCGAGTGGGGATATGTGCAGTCCCTGCAGCGAGGCTGCCATGTGGGCCGGAATGTTTTCGCTGGCGACGATGTAATTGAAGATCAGGGCGCCGCCGATGACCAGGCCAACAGCAGCGGACGAGCGTGCGCTTTCTGAAAGGATGCCATAAAGCTTCCGCCAGCTCAGCGCACGATAAAACACGCCGGCCAGTACCAGCGCATAGGCGGCCGCGACGGCTGCCGCTTCGGTCGGCGTCGTCGCGCCGCCATAGATGCCGTAGAGCAGGATGACCGGCATAAGCAGCGCCGGAAATGCATTGAGAGTCACCTTCGGCAAGGCTCGCAGAGGCACGGCTTCCTCGACCGCGAAATCGCGCTTGCGGGCGACCCACGCGTTGAGGCCCATCAGCACCGCGCCCATCAGCAGCCCAGGCAGGATGCCGCCGAGGAACAGGAAACCGATCGAGGCATCCGAAACCAGCGCGTACATCACCATCGGGATCGACGGCGGGATGATCGGCCCAATCGTCGAAGCGGCGGCGGTGATGGCGGCGGCGTAGCCGCGCGGATAGCGGCCGTCCCTGGTCATCATCTCGATGATGATCTTGCCGAGGCCGGCCGCATCAGCAACTGCCGAACCCGACATGCCGGAAAAGATCAGATTGGCGACGACATTGACATGCCCGAGTCCGCCGCGCAGGCGCCCTACGATCGCCACGCAGAAGGCCAGCAGCCGCTCGCTGATCGTGCCAGCGTTCATGATGTTGGCGGCGACGATGAATAGCGGTACCGCCAGGATGATGAAGCCGTCATAGAGCCCCTGGATGATCTGCTCGGCGGCAAGCCCCAGGTCCTGACCTTTGACTGCAAGATAGACGATCGCCGCCACGATCATGGAATAGGCGACTGGCGTGCCAATCCCAGCGAGGACGAACAGCGCCAGCAGGCAAAGAGAGAAAGCGGCGGTCACAGCGGCGTCGCTTCGTCATGCGGCTCGGGCGCGCCGCCGCGGGCAAGTTGCCATAGGCGCAGCGCGTAGCGCACGATCACGGCAACGGCGAACAGCCCATAGACGCTGAACACGACGTCGAGCCGGATGCGCAGCGTGGCACTTTTTTTGATCTTGTAGAAGGCGAGGTAGTCGTATGTTGCCGGCAACGCCGCCAAGAAACCAGCGACAATCGCCGCCGCCGAGATCAGCGCGAAAACGCGCTGGGTCCGGCGGCTGGCAATCAGGTAGAACAGGTCGAACGTGACGTGGTCGCGCTCGGTGAGCACGAATGCCGAACTCCAGAACACCAGCCACAGCCAGGTCGTCAGGCACACTTCCAGTGTCCATCCGAGCGGATCGTTGATCACGTAGCGCGTGAATATCTGCAGGATGAAGGCGATGAACATGGCGGCGAGAAGCGCCACCGCCACGTTATCGGCCCGCGCCTGCAACCAGCGGATGGTTGCGGACATCGGTCTTTCCCGGCTCAGAGGGCGTTGATCTTGTCGACCATGCCTTCCGGCCAGTCCTTGGCGAAGTCGGAGTCCAGATAGGCCTTCTGCACATGTTTGCGGAAGGCGTCGACGTCGGGTGCGTAGACTTTCAAACCCTTGTCCTTGAAGAACTGCTCGAGTTCCGATTCCAGCTTCAGCTGCTTTTGCCGTCCGGACTCGGCTGCATCGTCAGCCGCCTTCTGCACCGCCGCCTGCTGATCGGGTGCAAGCCCGTCCCAGACCTTTTTCGAAAAGGCGAGGTAGTTCAGATCCACGAGGTGACTGGTCAGGCAAATCTGCTTGGTGACCTCATAGAATTTGGAGTCCTTGTCGGACGGCAGCGGATTGTCCTGGCCGTCGATCGCGCCGGTCTGCAGGGCTGTGTAGATTTCGGTAAACGCCACTGGCACCGGATTGGCGCCGAGCGCCTTGCCAAGAAACTGCCAGGCATCGGTACCGGGCATTCTGAGCTTGACGCCGGCCAAATCTTCCGGGGTCTTGATTTCCTTGTCGATGCGAAGGTTCAATTGGCGGCGGCCGAGATACATTACCGTCAAGAGCTTGACGCCGAGCTCATCCTCCACCTTCTTTTTCATCGGCTCCATGAAGTCAGCCGCGAAAACCTTCTTCTGATGCTCGGCGTCGCGATGAAGATAGCCGGCGGTGAAGATCCCCCATTCGGGATAGAGCGATGCCAATTCCTGCGCCGAGGTGATCGACATTTCGAGGTTGCCGCGCGCAATTGCTTCCAGCTCGGTGCCTTGCTTGAACAGTTCGGCGTTCCAGTGCGGCTCAAACGTGGCGAAGGCGCTGACTGAGGGGGCGAACACGCTGGTCAGCGCCACCGCACGCTGGTCGCCCGGTGTCGCCGGTGACGATAGCCTCAGTGTGATCTTGTCCTGCGCCAGGGCGCGGTTGACGCGTGAGGCGTACATGACACCGGCTACGCCGAAAGCGGTTCTGCGGAGAAACCTGCGGCGATCGATCGTGATAGTGGTCATGCTTTTCCTCCCTGAATTGCATGTCGGGCCACGGCACGCCCAGTCCGTCACGCATCGAGCATCGCACGACAACCTTCCTCCTTCAACCCACGTAGCGCAGGACGTCAGATATTCGGAGTTTTGTATGACAATTCGCCTCACATTGGAGAGCAGTCGCTCGCATCCCCCGCGGTCGCGCTGGACAGCATCCTTGCGAGCGTGAGGAGCTTCGAAGTCCTCAGGACGATGGCCCCGATGTATGGTATTTCGAGAAACTTATGATATTCCTGTCAAATGCTTGCGAACGCGTCCGACGCCACGATATCGGATACGGCCTATCGGCAGATACGGGCCGATATAATCTTTGGCCGACTTGTTCCCGGCGAGAAGCTCAAGCTGGAAAGACTGAAGGGCCTCTATGGAGCCAGCGTCTCAACTCTGCGGGAAATACTAAACCGCCTGGCTTCCGATGGGCTGGTCGTTGCAGAAGGACAGCGGGGCTTCGAAGTTGCGCCGGTCTCGCCAGGGGACCTCAAGGAAATTGCTGCGTTGCGTCAATTGCTCGAATGCCACGCGATGGAATTGTCATTCGGCGCCGGCGATGTGGAATGGGAGGGCAAGGTGGTGTCCGCCCACCACAAGCTACACCAGATGGAAATCAGGATGATTAGCGGAGACCGGTCGGTCACCAAGGACTGGAAACGCTACGACTGGGAGTTCCACCAGTCGCTGATCTCCGCCTGCGGGTCCCGTGCGCTCATGGAAACGCATGCCGCGGTTTTTGACAAATATTTGCGGTATCAGATGATTTCGCTGACTTTTCGTGGGCAAATCGCCGCCGACGAACACCGACAGTTGCTGGATGCAGCGTTGACCCGGGATGTGGTCACGGCGCAGACTGTGCTGCGCCGGCATGTCGAGGCAGGCGTCAAGCATGGTTTGACCGCCTGAGCGGAATGCCTTGGCGGCAGCCACACTGCGGGGCAGGAACTGCCCGCGCGTCGTCCCGGAGATCGGCGCATCTATAATCGCGTCTTATGTAGGACGCGCCACTTCCGGCGCGACCTAATGCGTAGGCCCGATACAGAGTGCCGCGCGCTTGTTCCCACGGCATCGCCGACAACGAAATCTCCAGCACTGAACAACGATGCCCGCAATCTGATCGGTGAAAACGGGTTCAGAGACACCCCGAGTGGCGACAACCCTCGGAACTCTTTAAAGGGCTACTGAGGTGGCGGCGCAGGACCATCAACTATGCCTGAAATCTTCGAAAAAATGGGCTCACCAAACGCACCAAGTGCAATCCTTGTGAATGCTGTCTCAGTTTAAGACTCCTTAGAATCTTGCCCTTCTCCTGCAGCTCACGACGACGTCCACGACGCCCATTCCCGGCAAAGGTTAAGGTCGCTGCGACCGGTCAGATGCGTCCGCCTGAACGAACAGGTAAATGACGATGGCCAGCAACACCGCTAGCATTATCCAGATCATGAGTTTCGAGATGTTCACAGGCAGCAGATAATCGGATGGCGCTCAGGCAGCAATTCACATTTGCGCATGGGAGCGTTTGATGGATAAGATTGCACGATCGCGTTATCGCTCTTGATCGGCCCCTTTTCTTAGCGTTCCCTGATGCGTTGTGACGAGATCGATTTTGGAACCGGGATTCGCTGTCGCTGCTGGGGTCGCCCTGTCGACTGCACTCGGCTATCTCGCCTACGCTTGGCCGGGCGACGCCGTGCCCATGCTGGAATGGCTCGCCAGTCCGCTTACGTTCAGCACCCTTCTCTGGGCCGCGCTCGGAGCGATGTTCGGGCACAGCGCCTTGCAATTCCAGCGAGGCCGCACAAGTGTCAGCCGCAAAATGCAGCGCGACGAAACACCATAACGGACAAGAGCCTGCTAGAGATGCGGAGGCGGAGGTGAGCACCACGCGCGTATCGCGCTGCGAACCATTGTCCCACTGAGTGTCGTCAAACTTCTGCGCCTGTGAAGCTGAGGGTGCGGGAAGGGCGGAGACGCAAGCCCCAGGATCCGGAGTACACGCCGTCGCCGTTAGTCTAGCACGACACCAGCCCGGCGGCCTGAGGTCAACTCACCGAGAGCAGATAGCCTGGCAACGTCTTCAAACCATCGGTCACGAAGCATTGCGCAGGCGGCCTATTTTGCTTTACCCCGCATTGTTCCGTCTCCGACGAGTTTGTGATCAGGAACATATTGGCGCGACCAGATCGGCCGGAGCGCGTGGGAAGTCCATCCGGGCCTGCTCTCGGCACATCGCCGCTTCGGATTACGCGAACTTCGTCGCACCGGCGGTTCCAGTGGAGCCTCAGGGCCCTAGTTGACCTGATCAGAGCAAACCTGAGGCCGCCATGAACGATCTTTCAATCCTCACCCTGGGGATGATCCTGCTCACCGCTTCTTTGGTGGCGATGATCTCCAGACGGCTGCAACTTCCTTACAGCGTCGGGCTTGTTGCGGCAGGTGTCGCCCTTGGCTTCATGCCCGGCGTTGCCGAACTCCCCCTCAGTCGGGATCTGATTTTCACGGTGTTTTTGCCACCGCTGATCTTCCAGGCGGCACTTGCGATCGAGTGGCGTTATTTTCGGGTGAATCTGCCGGTCACCATTCTGCTCGCGTTTCCCGGGGTCGCGATTGCCGCCGCAGTGGTTGCGGCTGGCATGCATTTGCTGCTCGGATGGACTTGGATCGGTGCCGGGCTGTTCGGCGTGCTGATAGCGGCGACCGATCCGGTGTCGGTTATCGCGGCGTTCAAGGAGATGAAGGTTCAGCCCCGCCTCGCTCTGCTTGTCGAATCAGAAAGTCTGCTCAACGACGGCGCAGCCGCGGTTGGCTTCGGAATCCTCGCGGCAATCGCGGCAGGCGCCGAAGCGACGTCCCTGAGCATTGCTGGGTCGCTGCTCTGGACGGTCGTGGGTGGGATTGCCTCCGGCGCGGCCGTGGCAGCTGTGCTCCTTGTGATCGCCGGCCGGACCGAAGACCATCTCGTTGAAATTACCCTGACGACCATCGCGGCCTATGGTTCGTTTCTGCTTGCGGAGGATCTTGGCATGTCGGGCGTGCTGGCTACTCTCACCGCAGGCTTGATTGTCGGCAACGTCGGCTGGAAAGGCGCTATTTCCGCCAATGCCAGAAGTCACGTTCTGGCGTTCTGGGAGTACGCGGCCTTCCTGGCAAATTCGATCGTGTTCATCCTGATCGGCGGCCATGAAGCCCATCAGCCGTTTGGGATATTCGCAGGCACCTCGGCGGTCGCTGTCATGCTCGTGCTGGTTGGTCGGACCTTGGCCATTTATCCTTTCTGTGCCCTCCTTGCTGCGACGCCCCTCAAGGTGGATGCCAGCTACCAGCACATTTTGGTCTGGGGCGGTCTGCGCGGCGCGCTTGCTCTGGCCCTGGCGCTCGCACTTCCTGAAAACATCGCCGAGCGCAGTCAAATAATCGTTGTCGCATTCGCAGTCGTTGCCTTTTCCATCTTTGTCCAAGGCTTGACCATGCCGTGGCTCATCAGACGAATGGGTCTGACCGCCGAAAGCGCGGGTTCGGCTAGACGCGACCGCAGCAGCCGGTGAACAAGTCGACGGCGTTCTGGGGTTCTCGGCTGCTGAAGGCGCTGTGCTGTCACCACGACTGAAAAGAGATGCCACTCGGTTGCACCCGGGCTGCACCGGGCGTGCGGCGCGTGCCTGTCCACCAGACCGCCATGCACCGTTTGCGAACCGAGCGCAGCGCCCAGTTGAGCGTGAACGACAACAATCAAGGGTGACGCGTTCAATCAGCGCAGCGACCTGTCCCAAGCTGATCCGTCACGCCGAGCGCGACGGATGTCGTGTGGGCCTGGCGAGCTCTCCCCACTCAGCAGCTGCTCGCAGAGGCTGCTTGTGAGGGTCTGCCGGGTGCAACGGCGCTGCGTGGTCCGGGTTGCGGGACCTGATTCCAGTCGCGCGCCTGCGGTCGCGGGACGACCAGGAACACCAGATCGCCCCAGCTAAACAACGACATAGCGTTGCAAGAGTTCGGGCTGCGCCTTGATCTCCGCGGCAGGGCCTTCGTCGACGATATGACCGTTGTTGATGATGTAGACGCGCTTTGCCAACGACAGCGTTGCAGCCAGGTTCTGTTCGACCAGAACGAGGGTGTGGCCGGCCTCGGCTAGGTCGCGGCAGGTGCGAACGAGATTCTGTAAGATGACAGGTGCAAGGCCCTCGAACGGCTCGTCGAGCAGGACGATTTTCGGGTCCCGAACAAGAGCGCGGGCGATCGCCAGCATCTGCTGTTCGCCGCCCGAAAGATCGGTACCGGCTGCCGCCGCGCTCTTTCAGCCGTGGGAACATCTCGTATATACGCTCGAGCGGCCATCTGTTGTCGGCGGTCAATCCAGCCAGGATGATGTTGTCTTCAACGGTCAAGCTGCCGAAGATGCGGCGATCTTCGTGGACCAGCTGCATTCCGCGTCGAGCTATGCTGTGTGCCTCCTGCCGGCCAGTTCCTCACCATCCAGCTTGATACTGCCCGTACGCGGGCTCACAACACCCATCAGGCTCTTCAGCGTCGTCGACTTGCCGGCGCCGTTCCTGCCAAGAAGCGCGATCACCTCGTGCTTTTCAACACGCAACGACACGTCGAATAGAATGTGGCTGTCACCGTAGTAGCTGTTCAGCCCGGCGACCTCGAGCAGGCTCATGCTACCTCCTCGTGGATCCCGCCGAGATACGCTTCCTGCACCTTTGCATTGGCCTTGATCTCCTCTGGCGTTCCTTCCACGAGGACGCGGCCCTCCTGCAGCAGCGGCGTGATCGCCCTAGTTTATTTCGCCTACTGCTACCCGGTTCTGCGTTTCACGCGTTGGGCGGAGCGTAAGGTCGGCGGCACCCGTTTCATCAGTCTCGATTGAGCCAGCAGTTGCCGGCAACGGAGGTGTGATCAGGCTCTGGACACGCGCGGCACGCGGACAGGCACTTTCGGGTGCGCAAACGTCTCGAAAATCTCCCGCACCGCGGCTGGCGCCAGTGAGCCGGCCTTCGCCTGGAAGCGCTCGACCCCCTAGGCGCCTGAGGCGCGAAGAAGCGTGCTTCCAGATCGTCCAGGCCTTCAAATATCATCTGCTCGAAGGCAGGGTTTGCCAGCCAGGCCGGGAAGCCGCGCAAGACCATCCCAAAGTTGATGTCGAAGCCCTCCTGGGCAATCTCGCCGGTCTTCGGGCATCGGTCAGAGCATCGTTTCCCTGCAGCGGGCCCGCGACTTCAACGAGAAGATCGCGGCCCTCACTGCCTCGCGGCCTTCACCGGTGGCCTTGCGAAAGAGGTTCTCGGCAACCTGGCGTTGGCCTTGGTCTGAGGTGATGAAGTTCCTATCGATGTCCTTGCGCAGAGTCTTGGGATCGTTGCCGATGAAACCGGCAATGTCGGGTTCCGGCACGCGGTAGCCGGCCAAAGCCTGAACCTGGCGGCGATCAAACCCATCGGGTGTATGCCGCGGCCGGGCATCAGGCAGCCTGCTGGGGCCGCTCGGCGGCAACCGCAGACGCAATCAGGACTGCGCTCATGAACGATGCTGGCGGCGAGGTTCATCCTCTACAATAGTGCCCACTTGCTCGTCTCGAACTTACGAGGGGTGGAACCCGCATCAATTTCAATAGTTCTTGGCAGGTCAAAGGGGACCAAAGTGCGGCCTAAAAGTTTCGGTGCATTGTCGGCTCTCAGAAATGCGGTCCCGACCGGACGGAGGTTCGCCCGTTGCCTCGACGCTCTCAAGTATGTCGCGGTGGCAATTGCCACGTGTCTCTTCACCCTGGTGGCCATAAACCTCACAGCCGAACCGCGTGTCCTGCGATCGATTGTGCCGCATCGTTTTGACGCGACCGATCCACAATTCGCGCGAAGCATGGCCGCTTATTCGCAAGGACAGGTATTCGAGGCAAACGCTGTGCAAACGCTGGTCAATGGAGATGAGATCTTCCCAGCGATGCTGCAGGCCATCCATGCGGCTCGGTCGACCATCGACATGGAAACTTACATCTATTGGTCCGGAACGGTCGGCTACGAGTTCGCCAATGCCTTGGCCGCGAAAGCGCGGGAGGGCGTCGAGGTTCGTGTGCTGGTGGACTGGGTCGGCAGTCTGCCATTCGACGAGGATCTCATCCACATCATGACAAGCGCGGGCGTGCGGTTTCAGCGCTACCGGCCTATCTACTGGTACACGCTGGACCGGGTGAATAACCGGACGCATCGGAAGCTGCTGATCGTTGACGGACGGTTCGCCTTTACCGGCGGGGTGGGTATCGCAGACAACTGGCTGGGGGACGCCCGCAACCCTGATGAATGGCGCGACACCCACTACCAGATCGAGGGCCCTGCTGTATCCGCCTTCCAGGCAGCCTTCGCTGAGAACTGGCTCGAGACCGCGGGCGAGACTTTGCAGGGAGAGAAGTTCTACCCGCCACCGGAAGCAGCGGGAGCACTGAGTGCTCAACTGGTGCTATCTTCCCAGCCAAATGGCTCCGAAGGCATGGAGCTGATGATGTTGGCTGCGATAGCCGCCGCCAAAGAACACCTTCGGATAGGGATGGCCTATTTCGTCCCCGATGAGATTGCCTTGCAACAAATATTGGACGCCAGAAAAAGAGGGGTGGCGGTTGATGTCATCTGTCCCAGCGGCCTGACAGATGTTCCCATCGTTCGAAAAGGCTCTCGCTATTTCTGGGGTGATTTGCTCAAGGCCGGAGTTCGGATTTATGAGTTCCAGCCCACCATGTACCACCCTAAACTCCTGATCGTTGACGATATATGGGCGAGCTTTGGTTCAACCAACCTAGACGAGCGGTCTTTGCGGCTGAACGACGAAGCCTCTCTGAACGTCTTCGGCCGGGATTTTGCGCGCACGCAAATCGACTTGTTCAACGAAGACCTCAAGCGATCAAGGGAGATCAGTTTGGCCGAATGGCAATCGCGTCCATTGAGCGAGAAGGTCACGGACTGGACGGCCAGCAGGGCGCATTCACAACTTTAGATGTTTAGTCCCGGCATTTGCTGAAGCGAATTGAATCTGGAGCGTCCCGGTTGTGATGCCACGCCTTGCATATGAACTCGTAGGGTTAGTTTGCCGCTCATGCTGGAGACATGATGGCTCCGATCTCACAGCGCATGGGCTGAGGCTCGCGGAGGACTTTTGCGGTTGTGGGTCCGACACTGGTCGAACTCGCACGTTATCGGCCCGCGCACGGTCAGGCCCGACTTCATCGAAAAGCTGCCGCTGGACGGCCTTTCAAGCAGGATATGCTGGTCGCGACGGAGATGGCCCCAGGCCCATCACCCCGCGCTGGCGATGGATACTCGGCTCGGGGAAAGCGGCATGGCGCCGACGCGGCCCCCCGCCCAATGGCGCAGTATGCGGACCTCGCCCAGAAGCTCTGCTGAACCTTCAGGCCTTCCAGGAGCATCGCTTCGCTTTTCTCCCGCTCGGATATGACGGAGTAGCCGCGTTGCGTGAACGTTATGTTTTCGCCAAGTCGTTTTGACCAGCTCTCCTATCACCCACGGTGAGCGCGAAGAGTTCAGTCCAAGCAAGCGATGGGAAGCCCGGTCGGATGAGAATGGAACCCGTCGGAACCGACGCCGTTCATCATGCCATTTGCCGGCTTTCGCCCGGGCATATCCGTACTTGACGCTCGCCCGTTATTGTCACAGGTAGCGATGTCAGGGTCCAAATATACCGTCGTTCGTGTGCTTGGACCTTTGCCGGTCACTGCCTATTTCAGCTTGCTCGGTCGCCTCTTACTCCCTCGCGTGAGTTAAAATGCGGAATACCGGCCAATGGGCAATCGCTTCGCGCAGTTTGCTGAAAAGCTTGCCTTCTTTGTTGATGGCAGATCGAACTTGAACGGCAGCCCATCCGGCTTTCATCGTCCCGCCGACATGGCAATGGCAGACGACAGCGTGCAACTGCCAATCCGTAAGCTCGAAGAAGCGTTTCGCTTCGCCATACGTATCGTTCTTCAGCCCTTCAGCCCGCAAAGTTGGATCGGCGAAAGCGATGCTGAGCGCGGAGCCGAGGGACTGGGTTTTGTCGCGCACGTCCAAGGTCATGTATTCCGTCCCGGGGAAGGCGGCGAGGCACCGCTCGGGATTTCGCTCGAGCAGCATGGCCCAGTGTTCCAAACGCTGGCGCCGCGTCATAGCCGGAAAGGATGCTTCGACTTCCGCGACGCCATGCAGTTCCGCAAGTGTCTGATGTTTCATGGCCATCTCCTGTTGGCGAGGCCTTCGCCTGCAACAGGCCGAAGTAGCCTCAGTCGTCCCTATGCAGGCGAACCTGCAGCCCGTCGGGAAGTTCCACTGGCGAGAAAATTTGACAAGCGGCTGCTCCGATTTCCCGCTGTCTCGGTGCCTTGGACCATGCCATGCAACGAGTTGCTTCGATGCTTGGACCAAACGTCGGAGCAACGGGTAATCCTTCAGATCCTTGTAAGGCGTGAGATCTAATCCCGGATACGCAGCGAAGCTGTTCGTCATCGATCGCTTTCTCATGGCTCTTGATGACGCTTTGGTAGTGCCGCCAGGTCAGGCCACCCTCTGACCGCGTCTCTTTCGACGCGCGAAGCGATTTGATGAGCGTGCAGATAATGAAGGCGCACTCGTTCAAGAGAGCTTTTCAACAATTTCGTGGCACACCAGAAACGGTTCCAGGCGCACGTCCTCGCCTCTCCATCTGATGGTGCGCGGCAGGTGTCGGTCGACGTAAATTTTCATTGCATCGCTGCTTTACCCAGCAATGTAAGGAAGATCGAGCTGGTGGCTGACCTTCATGAAGCACGGATACGACATCAGACAGAACGAGGTCGCTGATATCTTCAGAGCTATGACGGACCTCGTCGGCTTCCGCTCCTGCTATTTGGCTGCCGAAGCGCCCGCCCGAAGGCGAACGCTTCGAGATGACTTTTTTACTTATTGACGATGATACGCTGCTTGTCGCGGTTTTGTGCGTAAGTTGCCTTGTCGTAGGCAGTCTGCGCCTCCAGCTGGTCCTTGGTGAAGTTCGTATAGAGGTAACGGTTGCCGTTTTTGTCGGTCATGAACTTGAGGTTCTCCATACCGACGGCGACCTCCTTTTCGCCGATGCTCAGAAAGCCGCCTACATCAACGATTATCGAGTCGACCTTCTTGTCACCGGTCAGGATAACGTCGCCGATCTCGCCGACCTTCGCATCATCTGCGCCATAGACGTTGGTTCCGATCAGATTTGCCGCACTGATTTTGTCTGACGGCATTTCGGTCAAGGTCGACTTGTCGATCGAGGCCGTCGCAGTCGTATCGGTTTTGCCATTAGCCGCTTGGCTGTCGGCGGTGCTGTTGGCCGGCTGGGCCGTTGGGACTGCCGCAGTATCGTAAGCCTTCGTATCGAAATTGGGCTGAGCTTTAAGCTCATCCTTGGTCGTCTTTGCGACCAACCAGCGATCGCCCTTCTTGTTGATCCATTCAAGCTTGTTGAAGTCGTAGGCCACATTTTTTTCGCCCACACCAAGGAAACCGCCGACGCCAATGACGACGAGTTTGGCGTTCCCGTCCTTGTCCAGGACAATGTCATTAACATCGCCGATCTTCGTCGCGTCATCGGCGCTGCTGTCATAGACCGCGGCTCCCATGATCTTCGAGACGAGTTTGCCATCGGTGACCGGGGCAACAGCCTCCGTCTGGGTAGCAGGCTTGCTGGTATTTGCGGCCTGTGCACCGGCCGTGCAGAGCGCTGTCGACATGAGAGCCGCCGTCGCTATCGTAGTTAGGATCTTCCGCATCATTGTGAAATTCCTCCTGTTGCCTGGTTGGTGACGTCGGTAGCTGCCAACGCCCTTTCGACCAACGAAAACAACGGCCCTAGGTTCCGGGAGTAGGTCCATGGTCCTGACGATATAGACTGATGGCTCATGCAGAACCTGATGCTACGTTGGCGACAGGGGTAGCGCGGCTACTTCGGGAAGAGAGCCATCCCTGGGCCCGCAGGCGAGCATTCCTGGCGGCGTTTCGCGCGGCGCCCGGTCCCCAAGCTGGCTCTCTCATATTTTGGATCCGAACGGGACTCCGAGTTGGCCAGTTCGCCAGCACCTTCACCCCGCGACGGTCACGCGCTGCGCTACGCCAACGGCTCCGCGCCAGCGCCCGTGGCTCCACCCGCCCAGCAGGGCATACCCAACGCCGGGAACGAACTCAGAACTGGATAGAAACTGGGGCAACGTCACGTTCAGCTCATATCCGGAACGCCAGGACCTCCGGTTGGATTTCGAGCCGGTGCATAGCTCCGCCTGTGGCGATGAAGTACAGCCGAACCGCCTCGATCCGATTGACAAGCTCGGCCTTGACGGGCTTACGACTTTGCACGGGCCTTCTTCCCCAACCAAGACGATCCCGAACCTGGTCCACTGGTTCCTCGCATCCAAAACGTAAAACGCCGGTCTAAACGCCGAAAAGCAGAGCGCCTCGGCGTGATCTCGCTTAAACTGCGAGGGGCATGTTGACCGCCACAAGAAAGGGGTTGCGTTATGAGGCTCCTTCATCGCGTTCCCGGCGCTCCGAGCGATCCACACCAGGCAGCGACTAATTGAGAACTGGTGCATGTTTGGGGCCGCTAGGAACTCGGGCCTCGTGCGACAGCTTTCCGCGCA
Organism: Mesorhizobium sp. Cs1321R2N1; assembly: GCF_037179725.1. NCBI lineage: Bacteria > Pseudomonadati > Pseudomonadota > Alphaproteobacteria > Hyphomicrobiales > Phyllobacteriaceae > Mesorhizobium > Mesorhizobium sp. Cs1321R2N1. Next base: position 23,135 of record NZ_JAPYKP010000004.1, read on the forward strand.
GGCGAGCGGCGCTTGCCGCCGGTCTTTGACCCGGACTTGCGCTTTGAAAGGTGCGCAAGCAGAGCTGCCAAGGTCAGCGCATTAAGAACCCGCGTCCTGGGCACTCCTCCCTTGCGGGCCATCTCGACACCCCAATGCATGTGGTCGAGTTCGCGGATTGAATGAGCGTCCGGATTGATGCTGAAGATGCAGCCGTAGTCGAGCGCCTGTTGATGCCACCGCCAGTCGAGATCGAGCCGCCACGGATGCGCATTGATTTCGATAGCGACGCCATATTTTGCGCACGCTCTGAGGACCTTGGCGACGTCCAGGTCATAGCCGGGACGACGCAACAACTGGCGACCGGTCATGTGCCCGATAATTGTCGTGAGGGGATTCGCGATTGCCTCAATGATACGCTCTGTCTGCTCTTTCTTAGGCAACTTGAAGCGGCTGTGCACGCTCGCGACAACGAAATCAAACTGCTTCAAGACGTGGTCCGGATAATCAAGCGAGCCGTCGGCCAGGATGTCTGCCTCGATGCCCTTCAGGACACGGAATTTACCACCGTACTTCGTGTTCAGCCGATCCGCGTCGCGGTGCTGTTCAGTGATCTCCTGCAGTGTGAGCCCGCCCGCGTAGTGGGCAGACTGCGAATGGTCGGCGACACCAAAGTATTCAAACCCGCGCTTACGTGTCGCTTCAGCCATTGCCTCAAGCGTTTCGGTGCCATCGGATGCGGTCGTGTGAGAATGCAGGATGCCATGCAGATCTCCGTCCCGGACGAGGGGTGGTAGCTGCTGGCTCGCTGCCCGCTCAATCTCGTCCCTGCCTTCGCGCAGTTCGGGTTCGATGAACTGCAGGTCCAACGCTTCGTAGATTTCCTCCTCTGTCGCTGCTGCAATCAGCTTTCTGCCGCGATAGAGCCCGTCGGGTTTGAGGGCGAACCCTCTCTCGGTCGCGTACATCTTCAACTGCTCAAGATGGGCGGCCGAACCGGTTGCTTCGAGAAGGCTCGCGCCAAAGTGCTTCTTGTCTGTGACCACAAGTGTGAGGGTGGACTGCTCGATCGCGGTCCGCTTCTTCCCCATTGCGACCAGTGCGAGGTCGGTGACCAGTTCGCAACCGCGCCGGAAATCACCGGCAATTTCCACGCGCGAAAACTCGGGATGCTCTTGCTTCACCGACATGATCGCATGCTCAAGAAGAGCGGCGGCCTTGTGCAGGTGAAGCTGTGTTTCGCCGCTTCGCGCGATAGGGAGGTTCTGCAGAATTTTTGTCTGAAGCGAAGCACCGAGGCCTTTGACTGGCCGGATTCGATCTGCCTTTGCGGCGGCTTCGAGCTCAGCCAACGAGTTCACGCCGAGCGCCTGATGAAGCTTCAGGATCTTGTCGGGCCGAAGCCCTGGTACGGTAAAAAGCTCCATCACACCTGCCGGCACCTCGTCGCGCAGCTTCTCAAGGCGTGGATGCGTGCCCGTTTCATAGAGCTTGCGCACAATATCTGCGATCGCGTTACCGATCCCCGGGATCCTGATGAGGGCGCCCGCGGCGATGATCCGGTCGAGCGGCTGCGACAACGCAGCCAGACTGTCGGCAGCGCGCAGATAGGCTTTGGTGCGATAGGGGTTGTCCCCGCGCAGCGCCGTGCGATGTCCGTATTCCCTTAGGAGGCTGGCGACTGTCCTGGTATCGGTTTTTGCCATGGTCGAGGCAAACGGGGCCAATCTTCGCAGGTTCCAATCAGGCCAAGGCAACGAAGCCGTTACCAGCCTTACTGCCTTCGCGGAGTGGGGCTACAAATTAGGCAATGATTGGTCGGCTCGCCCCCATCCCGCCAGAGATTTGCTGGTTGCGCGTTTCTTCAATTCAGAAGCGTCGCCGACGTGGAAATGCGAGGGCGCATCAATCGTCTTCATTTCCGCCCAGGTGATCGGCGCCGCGACCGGAGCGCCCGATCGGGACCTTGCGCTGTAGGGCATGATCGCGGTCGCCCCACGCTGGTTGCGCAAATAGTCCACAAAGATGCGACCCTTCCGGCGCTTCTTCGACAACGCGGCCGTAAAGTGAGAGGGATCGCTTTGAGCGACCGCTTGCGCGAGGCGATGCGCGAAGTCTTTCACTTGCGGCCACTCGGCCTGAGGGGTGAGCGGCGCGATCACATGCACTCCTTTGCCTCCGGTCAGCATCGGGAATGTCGTAAGTCCCAATGATTTCAGAATATCACGAAACTGGAAAGCTGCGGCCCGGACAGCTTCAAAATCGAGACCCACATCGGGGTCGAGATCGAAAACGAGGCGGTCGGCCTTTTCGATATCCTCGATCCGAGCTCCCCACCCATGCAGCTCGATCGTTCCCATCTGTACGCAGGTCATCAGCCCATCGGCATCGTCGACATAAAGGTATGGCTCCTCGTGGCCGTCCTTTTCAGTGATACCGACGTGGTGGACTTTGTCGCCAAAGCTCCCGGCATCATGCTTCTGGAAGAAGCACTTCTTGGCCCGGCCTTGGGGACACCGAACCAGACTGATCGGTCGACTCCCAACCCAAGGAAGCATGATCTCAGCGACGGCCGCGTAGTGGTCGGCGAGCTGACCCTTGGTGATATTCGACTCCGGATAGATCACGCGGTCACGGTTGCTGATGGCGATGGTCTTCGCCGGCGACGTGGTCAGCTTGGCTGTGCGACGTTCCGTCTCCAGCACGACCGCCTCCGGCTTCTTGTCTTCGCGCAGACCGAGGTAGCTCGGATGTCTCAGCGTTCCTTCGTTAGTCATCTCGGTGAAGGCAATCTCCGCGACCAGCTTGGGGCGAAGCCAGTGTGCTCCGCGAACTTCGGCTCGCGGCGCCGCGACGGTCGCGGCCTTCTGCTCGAGCGGTGCCATGATCTCCATGAGACGGAAAAGTTCAGCTGTATCGAAGCCGGTACCGACTTTTCCGGCATAACGCAGCTTGCCGCCATCATGCACTCCAAGGATCAATGACCGGAACGCGCGGACCTTTTCGGACGGCGTCCAACCGACAATCACGAACTCCTGCCGGTTGATGCACTTGATCTTGAGCCAGTTTCCGCCGCGGGCCGCCACATAATGCGAATCGGCGAGCTTGGAAACCACCCCCTCGAGCCCGGCTGCGCAAAAGCGGTCGAGCAGCTCTTCTCCGCGCCCCAGAATATGATCAGAATAACGAAGCACCGGGTTCTTCGCGGGCAAAATCCTCTGGAGCTTTTCCTTGCGTTCAAGGAGAGGATGCTTCGTAAGATCTTCGCCGTCGAGTTGAAGGAGGTCGAACGCATAAAAGTCGATAGTGGCTGGTGCACCCTTTAATGCGTTCTGAAGCGCCTGGAAGTTTGATCGTCCGTCGGCATCGACAACGACGGCCTCTCCGTCAATCAGGGCAGAGCGGACCTGGAGCTTGCGGGCCTCCGAAAGAATGGACGGAAAACGGTGAGACCAGTCCAGGCCAGATCGCGTGTAGGCACGCGCTTCGCCGCTGCCGACCGCAACAAGAATGCGATAGCCGTCGTATTTCATTTCGTGAATCCAGCGGTCGCCGGCAGGGACGACGTCCACGAGTGTTGCGAGCTGGACGGGCCGAAAAGTGGGCAGTGCTAAATTGGCTTGGTCTCGCGTTGGCGACGTCGCTTGATGAGCGGTTGACCCCTGCATTGCCTTACGCGACGTTGGCATGACCACTCTCACCCGCCCCATACCCAAGACGAAATGGCTTAATCGCGTCCAACGCGCGACTGCTTCTTAAGTTTCGCCGAGAAGCTTGGAGCTTGTTGCCATCATTGTCGCGCCTTATCAGCGCCTCGGCCTGCTTTCAGCTGAATCCGTACTGCCTGCCTCCGTCCACCATCTTCTCAGTTTGCCCGCACAATGTCGCCGGGCCGGGCAAGAGCCAGAGTAGTTGCGGAGATCGCTTGAAGCGTCGCGGTGCCACGGGCCTATCGGCCTTCCGCACCAAGTTGGTGAAGGAAACTCCGGGTAATCGGTCCGCACCCACTCCTCAATGAGCCGGCTTTCATCGTCGAATCGAAAAATGTTGGAGAAATCCCAGGTCACACGCCGGCCGTTCGGAGGCAGGGGGGCCGACGGGCGACTGTGTGAATTCGCGGGCAAAGCGTCCCTCGATCCAGGTTTGGCAGGCGACATAGTCACCTTCGACGATGATGATGCCCCGAGGGATCGAGCGATGGTCGAATGCTATGGACTTGAAGTAGTTGGTAAGCCCGGCGTAGTCCACCTCGAAGCCATCCGGGCCGTGGAAACGGAACTTCTCCGTGTCGAAGCACCCGGCATTGATCGCCGCGCCTGCATGGTTGGCCGATGTGGCAGCGTAATAAGACCTCTGCAATTGTCTTATAACGTCACTTGCGTCGCTTGAGCTCATGTCGTTATAAGAGAAACGCATTTTTCTTATAACGGAGCCGACGCATGAAGACGGTCGATCTCGTTTATCGCACGATGTATGCGGAACTCGTTCAGCGCTGCCTTGATGCATCGTTCGTAACCGACCTCTCCACGGCGGGAAATTTCGTCCGGGTTCCGGTGAAGGGGCGGGTCTACTGGTATTTTGAGGAAACCCAACCCAAGAAAACGCGGAAGTATGTCGGCCCGTCCGACGATCCCGAGATCGCGAAACGCGTTGAAGCCTTCCAAGAGATCAAGGAAGACCTCCGTAGCCGACGGAAAATCGTCTCCACGCTGACTCGCGAAGCAGGGCTGACGGCACCGGACCGGTTCACTGGCGATGTCGTTGAAGCCATGGGAGCAGCAGGAATCTTCCGCCTAAGAGCCGTGCTCGTCGGTACGGTTGCCTTCCAGATGTATGCGGGACATCTCGGCGTAAGATTGCCTGGTGCTTCATTGCAAACCGGCGATGCCGATTTCGCGCAGCACTATTTGATTTCGTCGTCAGTCGAAGACACCCTGCCGCCGATCCTGGAAATCTTGAGAGAGATTGATCCAACCTTCAGGGAGACCCCGCTTAGATCGGATTCCGGACACACGACCCAATTCCAGAATGCAACGAGATACAAGGTCGAGTTCCTCACGCCGAACCGGGAATCCGGTGACTACACCGACCACGCCAGTCCGATGCCAGCACTGGGCGGAGCTTCGGCGCAGCCCTTGCGTTTCCTCGATTTCCTGATCCACGAGCCCATCCGGACCGTGATGCTGCATCGGTCAGGGGTGCCTGTAACCGTGCCGTCGCCGGAACGCTATGCAGTTCACAAGCTCATCGTCGCCTCTCGCCGGAAATCAGATGCAAACGGCGTCGCCAAGCGCGAAAAAGACGTCCATCAGGCCAGCCTCGTCGTCGAGGCACTGGAGGCGACCCGTCGCACGGATGACCTTGCAAAAGCGTTCTCGGAAGCGTGGGGTAGGGGGCAGCACTGGCGCGAGGCGATGCTGAAGGGGCTGAGCCTGATGCCGCCGAAGAAACGACAGGAAGTTGAGGACACAGTCAGAAAGGCCCTTGTCGAGATCGGCGAGGAGCTGGACGGCTTTCACTCGGCCGTGAACTCGAAGTCGTAGCCAAAAGGGCGAGACTCGAAAGCCGTCCTTGTCGCTTGGATTGAGGAGGACCAGCGTTGATCAGGATCGCTTTATAACCTAGCTGTTGAGGTCTGTTCGCCGTGTGTTCGTCCAAAAATCGCATAAAGGCAGTCTGGAATTTGCAGAGAATTTCCAGAAACCGCCATCTCTTCGCGGCTCAGATTTGCCAGCATGGCAAAGCTCCGAACGGATTCAATGGATTGGGTGACGCTGTCAGAGCCGTTTCGGCATCCAGGCTATGCATTGTTCGAGGCGTTCCAGCGTAGCTTTTGGCCAACGAAGCTGGTGACCCGCATTAAGCAAATTGGATTGCCTTTGGAAGCAGCCGCATTGATCAATTCGGACTCAAGCAGGACTATCCGATCTCCCTTCTGCTGAGCCTCCGTCAATCGTATTTCTCTACTCAGCCCAAGCTGCGCATATTCGACGTCACCATCCATGCAGCGTGGAGTAGCGCAAGAACACTAAACACCGGCAGATTTGAAAAACTCGCAAGAAGATGTCTCGCATCCCGGCTGATCACCCGCTGGCCATCCCCGCGAGGAACACCACCTGCTACCGGGGAATACGGCTGATCTGTGCCGTCTGGCACATCCTGAGCCTAGTTGCAGAAGAAACTTAATTGACTTTGTACGACCGTTTCAGAGCCCTTATCTAAAGAAGCCGGAGCACTGTGCATCCGGCGGCCGTGGCCGCCCTTCCGCGCGGTGCGGACGAGGATTTGCCGGAGAACGCCAAACCCAATGCGCTGCGTTTATCGCTCGCCGGTGTGCAGTTCGAATTCCAAAAGACTGTACCATTTCTGACCAAGGCGCCTGCTCACATCATTTGTTAAAGACTCAAAGGGGCAGGCGGAGTCATGTTGCAACGTTCAATCCACATCTGCGGGACGGAGGAGCCATGTTGTTTCCGGGTCAAGTCGTCATGTCCGACGAACTGGAAATGCTCACCCGCGTCTGTCGGACCGCCTGCAAAGAGCGGGATATTCCGCTCGACAGCCCGCAGGCACAGACACTCGCGTCCCATGTCCTGAAGCTTTTCCTGAACGGGCTTATGGGCGAGGAAGAGCTGCTAAGCGCCGAGCGAAACCGTATGAAAAGGCAAGCTCACATCGCCGCCTTGAATCAGCCGCCTGCTCCAGCGCGCTAAATCCCGGACCCCGCAGCGACTCCTATTGGCGGCCCAGGCGTACCCGATGGTCAGCGCACCAGGAGGAACATTCCTGCCAGCCCGGCGTTAGGGGGGTTCCGCCACACCGGGTGCGCTCGTGCTGATCTCGAATCCTCCACGTGAGTGGCTCACCCGAGCCGATTGGCCCCTTATATCGCGGCGCGCGGTTCTTGCAGCGCTTTCCTCCTTAATCGTGGCCGGTCCCACTGCAGCCGCGTCTGGGCAATCCCGCCCTGTCCGGTTTGGCGTGCTCGGATTTGGCACGGCCGCCTGGGAGGTCGACGTGGTCCAACGATATGGGCTGGACATTTCGCACGGCGTCTCTCTCGAGGTGCGGCGTCTTGCCAGCACGGAAGCCGGCAAGACCGCGTTGCTGGCCGGCAGCGTCGACGTCATCGTATCGGATTGGGTCTGGGTGACGCGCCAGCGCGCGGAAGGCGCCGATCTTGTTTTTGTTCCCTATTCGCGCGCGGTCGGCGCACTTGAGGTACCCGCCGGTTCCCCCGTGCGCAGGCTAGCGGATTTCGATGGCAAACGGCTCGGGGTCGCGGGCGGCCCGCTCGACAAGAGCTGGATCTTGCTGCGTGCGCTTAACCTTCGACAGTCGGGACGCGACCTCGCCGCGAGCGTGCAGCCTGTATTCGGAGCGCCGCCTTTGCTCGAACAGGAATTCCTTGCAGGCCGGCTCAACGGGTTGCTGACATTCTGGAACTTCGCGGCCCAGCTCGAAGCCGCCGGAGCCCAGCGGTTGCTGAACGTTGGACAGATTCTGGAGGGGCTGGGCGTTTCCGGCGAGCTGCCGATGCTCGGCTATGTCTTCCATGAAGACTGGGCGCGTGCTGATCCTGCGGTTCTTACCGGTTTCCTGAAAACGGTCATGGCCGCAAAGTCGCTTCTCGCCACTTCCGACAGCGAATGGCACGCGCTGGCGCCGCAACTGGGAACAGATGATGTCCGGCTTCAGGCCGCCTTGCGCGACGCCTATCGGGATGGAATCCCCCGCCGCTTCGGCAGGAAGGAGCGCGACGACGCGGCGCGCCTGTTTTCAATTTTGGCCGATCTGGGCGGTGAAGCTCTGGTCGGCAAGGCGAAAGGCTTCGATCCCGGCATCTTTTGGAGCATACCCGCTTGAGACCGCATCCATGAGCAACAGCTTGGCCGCTTCCGCCAATGCCCAGCGATGGCAGAGCGTCGCGGCGCTGCTTGGTATGCTTCTGATCTGGCAGGCGGCGGCATGGGTGGTGGCCAGCCGGCTGTTGCCAAGCCCTTTGGAGGTCACCATCGTCCTCTTGCAAGAGGCGCTGCAGGGCGAACTCGCTTTTCACCTCGGCGTCTCGTTGACGCGGGTGATTGTGAGCCTTTCCGTCGCGATCGTGGTCGGCTCCGCGCTTGGCTATGCCGCCGGCCGCTCGCGTGATGCTGATCTTTGGTTGAAGCCATGGATCGTTCTGCTGCTCAACGTGCCGGCGCTGGTGACCGTCATCCTCATCTATGTCTGGCTCGGTCTGGTCGAGACCGCGCTTGTGTTCGCGGTCGCGCTCAACAAGATCCCCAATGTGGCAGTGACCATTCGCGAGGGCGCCGGCCGGCTGGACAAGGACCTCACGGAAATGGCCGAGGTCTATCGTTTCAGCGGCACGAGGTCGCTGCGCTACATCGTGCTCCCGCAATTGGCACCGTTTTTCCTCGTCACCCTGCGCAGCGGACTGGCATTGACCTGGAAGATCGTGCTGCTCGCCGAATTGCTTGGCCGCTCCAACGGGGTTGGATTCCAGCTGCAGATCTATTTCCAGAACTTCGACGTGTCCCACATCCTGGCCTATGCCATAAGCTTCGGAGTGGTGATGCTGGCCATCGAATACGGCCTGCTCGGGCCTCTGGAACGCCGACTTGGCGTGTGGCGGCGTTGATGCTGACCATCAGGATAAAGATGAAGACCTTCGCTATTCCTGGCCAGGGCCAGGGTAGGACCGTGTTCCGGGACTTCGCTCTCGATGTGCCGCACGGCCAGGTCTGTGTGATCGCTGGGCCCTCGGGAGTTGGCAAATCGACGCTGCTCTCGATCGTCGCAGGCACCGACCGCGAATTCCGCGGCGTGGTGGACGGACGCGCGCTTCCTGTCGGGATGATGTTCCAGACACCGCGTCTGCTCCCTTGGCTGACCGTCTTGCGCAATGTCGAACTCGTGATCCCCGGGCGGGAGCAGGAGGCATCGAGGTGGGTTGCCGCCGTAGGCCTTGAGGATCACGCAAACGAATATCCGCAGCGTCTCTCCGGAGGGATGGCCCGGCGCGTGGCGCTCGCCCGCGCGCTTGCCGTCGAGCCCGCGCTGTTGCTGCTCGACGAACCTTTCGCTTCGCTCGACGAAGCGACGGCGAACAGGATGGGCCTCCTGCTGCGTGAAGTTTTCAATACCCGGCCGCCCATCGCGCTTATTGTCACGCACAATTTGGCCCAGGTCTCGTCGCTGGCCGACCGCATCGTCGTTCTGGAAGGCTCGCCGGCAGTTATCGTGCGCGATGTCGGGATTGCCCGGGGTGGTGGACCGGCTTCACGGCGTGGCCCGGCCAGCTTGCAGGCAGGCGGAGCGGAATGAGACTGGTGCTGTCGATCGTGCTGCTCCTGTTGGCCGCTGCCCCCGGCTCCGCCGCACCGCAGACCATGGTGGTCGGCTATATCGGCCAGGAGCGCACGCCACCCCTGCCTTTAGGACCGCTTGACCAGCCCGTCAGCGATGACGGCCTGCAGGGGGCCCGGCTGGGCATCGCCGATGACGGCGGCACCGGCCGCTTCCTCGGCCAGCATTTCCAGCTCGAAGAACGAGTGCTGAAGCCAGGCGAAGCGCCCACCGAAGCAATCGCCAGCCTTGCCGCGAGCGGCGTCACTTTCGTCGTGGCCGACCTCGATGCGGCCACGCTGAACCAGGCTCTCGCAGCACCCGGAGCAGACAAGATGCTGTTGTTCAACAGCCGTGCGCCGGACGATGCGCTCCGCCAGCAGCACTGCCGCAAGAACCTCCTGCATACCGTTCCAAGTCGCGCCATGCTCGCCGACGGCCTGGCGCAATATCTCATCTGGAAGCGTTGGCAGCACTGGTTCCTGCTGGTCGGCCCGCATCCTGCTGACGAGGCGCTGGCTGCAGCGTTGCGCCGCGCGGCGACACACTTCGGCGCCGAGATCGTGGTCGACAAGCCTTGGACGTTCCGGCCTGCCAATGGTCGTGCGGACACGGGACATGTCACGCTTCAGACCGAGATACCGGCCGCCACCCAGGTCGGCGATTACGACGTGCTGGTCGTCGCCGACGAGGCGGACGAGTTCGGCGCCTATCTCGAGGGCCGAACCGCGCTACCACGGCCGGTCGCCGGGACGCAGGGGATCGTGGCGACCGGCTGGAGCGCGGTCAACGAGGAATGGGGCGCAACGCAACTTCAAGACCGGTTCCGCAAGCAGGCCGGGCGCTGGATGACGGCTTACGACTACGCCGGTTGGCTCGCCGTGCGCAGCGTCGGAGAAGCGGCAACACGCCTGCGCAGCCTCGATGCTTCGGCGATCACGGCATATTTGCGCAGTGACGGCTTCCTTCTCGCCGGCTTCAAGGGGCAGGGGCTCAGCTTCCGGTCATGGGACGGCCAGATGCGGCAGCCCATCCTGATAGCGGGGCCGCGGCTGCTCGTCTCCAGCTCACCGCAACCGGGTTTCCTGCATCAGCGCACGCCCCTCGACACGCTGGGCATCGACCTCGAGGAGAGCGCATGCGGGTCGTGATCCCAATCCTGCTGTCGGTGTTGATTATCGCCGGACCTGCCGCAGCGGAGACGATCTACGTATCGAACGAGCAGGACAACACAGTGGCGGTGGTGGAGGGCGCCAGCATGAGCCTCTCCACGGCCATCAACGTCGGAAGGCGCCCGCGCGGGATCGCGCTTTCGGTCGACAAGAAGCTGCTCTTCGTGGCTGTGGGCGACGACAACCGGATCGACATTGTCGATCTCGCCAAACGGCAGGTGACCGGCCAGCTCCCCTCAGGAGTCGATCCGGAATTTTTTGTCGTGCATCCTGACGGCAAACGCCTGTTCGTCGCCAATGAGAATGACAATCTGGTCTCAGTCGTCGATATCGCGTCCGCCAAGGTGATCGGTACCGTTGACGTCGGGGTCGAACCCGAGGGTATGGCGGTCAGTGCCGACGGCCATTACGTTGCCTGCACCTCGGAGACCACCAGCATGGTGCACCTCATCGACGCCGGCACGCTCGACCTCGTAGACAACCTCCTGGTCGACACCCGTCCCCGCGCGGCGTCGTTCTCGCCGGATGGGAAGCAGCTTTGGGTGTCTTCCGAAATACGCGGAACCGTGACCGTCTTCGACACTACGTCTCGTGCTGAGGCTGGCAAGGTCCAGTTCCAGGTTCCCGGTATCCGCCGCGAGGGCGTCCAGGCGGTAGGTATCGAAATGACGCGCGACGGCGCCACTGCCTATGTGGCGCTTGGTCCGGCCAACCGGATTGCCGAAGTCGATACCAGGACGCTGGCCGTGCGCCGCCTCTACCTCGTCGGCCAGCGCCCGTGGCATGTGGCGCTGTCGGATGACCAGAAGCGTCTGGTAAGCGCCAATGGCAATTCCGGGGACATCTCGTTCATCGATCTTGAAGACGAGGCGGTGGTGAAGTCGGTGCCGGTGGGACGCGGCCCCTGGGGAGTGGTGATCGGCCCATGAAGGCGCTGTCACTCGAAGGTCTCGGACACAGCTTCGGACAGCGGCGGGTTCTCGAAGCCGTGTCGTTCTCGGTCGCGGAAGGCAGAATGTGCATACTGCTCGGACGCAACGGCGCCGGCAAGACGACGTTGTTCTCGCTGGTCACCGGCCTCTATCATGCCCGATCCGGCCAGATCGATGTGTTCGGCCACTCCATGCGGGCCGATCCGGCCGCCGCACTTGCCCAGATGGGTGTTGTCTTCCAGCAGCAGACGCTCGACCTCGATCTCACCGCCGCCGAAAATCTGCGCTATCACGGCGCCCTGCACGGGCTGGCGGCCGGCATCTGCGAAACGAGGTTGCGCGAAGAACTCGAACGGCTGGAGGTCCTTGACCGGTGCGACGAGCCGGTCCGTTCACTGTCGGGCGGTCAGCGGCGACGTGTCGAAATCGCGCGCGCCCTGATGCATCGGCCCCGCATCCTGCTGCTCGACGAGCCGACGACCGGGCTCGACGTGCCTGGGCGCCGGGCGATCGAGCAGCATGTGCGCGCGCTCTGCCGGAAACGAGGTATTGCCGTTCTCTGGGCAACGCATTTCCTGGAAGAGGTGTCGGCCGACGACGACCTGGTGGTGCTGCATAAGGGCAGGCTGCGTTGGGCTGGCGGGGCCGGCCGCGTCGCGGCGGATCTTGCGGTCGCCAGCATGGCCGATGCGTTCGATGTGCTGACGGAGGCGGCATGAAAAGGCGTCACGCGCTGCGGGCCCTTACAGGCATACTGCGCCGGGAGATGTTGCGAACGCTGCGGCAGCGTGGCCGGCTGCTCTCGGCGATCATACGGCCGTTGGTCTGGCTCGCCATCTTCGCCGCCGGGTTCCGCTCGGTGCTTGGCCTGTCGATCACGCCGCCTTACCAGACCTACGTGCTCTACGAAGTCTATGTCGTCCCCGGACTGGCGGCCATGATGCTGCTCTTCCATGCCATGGCAAGTTCGCTGGCCATGGTCTACGACCGCGAGATGGGCAGCATGCGCCTGTTGCTGACGGCACCGCTTCCGCGCTGGTACCTGCTTGCCGCGCGGCTGCTTGCGAGCGTCATCGTCAGTCTGCCGCTGGTCTATCTGTTCCTGCTGATCGCGCGCTATTGGGACGTGCGCCCCCCAGTTCTAGGCTATCTGGCCGTGTTTCCGGCGCTCGTCCTGTCCGGCCTGATGCTCGGCGCGTTTGGGTTGCTGGTTTCGTCGATCTCGACGCAGATGGAGAACTTCGCCGGCGTGATGAACTTCGTCATCTTCCCGACCTTCTTCGCCTCGACGGCTCTCTATCCGATATGGCGACTCGCCGAGGCGGGGCCGGTGCTGGCAATGATCGCCGCATGGAACCCGTTCAGTTCGGCGGTCGAGCTGATACGCTTCGCCCTCTATCTGCGCTTCGATCCCGTTTCGGCTCTCGTCGTTCTCGCTTGCCTCGTCGGGTTTTTCCTTGCGGCAGTGGTCGGCTATGACCCCGGTCGTGGCTTGTGGTCCCGGCGCGGCGGCGAAGGCTAATCATCTGAGGGCATAAAGATAGGCGGCGATATCGCGCGCCTGCTGCTGCGTAATCCTTGTCGATGGCATCGCCGTGTGCGGATTGATCTCCCTGGCCTCTCGTATCCAGCGGATCAGGTTCTCCGGATTGTTAGCCAGCACCCCGCCGATAAAGACCCGGTCGGCAAGGCTGGAATCGAGGCTCGGACCAACCTGGCCTTGTGCCCCCGGCACGCCGGGGATTGTATGGCACCCCGAGCAGCCATTCGCGGTCATGATCGGAATGGCGCGCGCGCCCACGCCACCGGTCGCAACCTCCGATTCGTGGCGAACACGATCACGCCGGTCCGACCACAAGGTCGCCCCGGCGACGGCGGCGATCAGCAGCAGGATGGCGGCGAGCGCGCCGCCGGTCATCTTAGCCAGGCCGGAGCCCATGGGTGGCCTCCCTGATTCCGCTCTTGCTTATCCAAAGGCCGGCGAGCAGCAAGGCGGCTCCGCCATAGATCAGGCCAGCCGGAACCCACATCACCAAGCCGGCGAGCTGCTGGTCCTCGATCGGGGTCAGTCCCCAGAGCGCCGCGCCAGCGGCATTCTGCGGATACCAGAGTTTGGGCGACAACAGCAGCAGCACGCCAAGCAGACCGGTGTGCAGCGAGGTGAAGAAGAGATGCATGATCGCGCTGCCATAGGCCTGCTGGCGGCCGGAACGCGGCAGAATCACCCACCAGAACAGCAGGGCTGTGCCGAGGAAGCTCGCATGCTGGGCATAGTGCAGGACGCCCTGCTGAAGCGCTGCCTCGAACAGGACGGGGACGTGCCAGATCCAGATCGCGATACCGTGGATGGCGGTTGCGTTGAGCGGACGGCTGGCAACGGCCCAGACCGCCTGGAGAAACTTCCCGTGCGTGAGCATTCCCGTTCCTCGGCGGAATGCCGCCGGCAATGCCCATATCAAGGCTGCGCCGGGGCAGGCGGCGACAAGGAGCGGCGCCGCCACCGCCATCAGCAGTTCATGCTCGATCATGTGGGCGGCAAACACCCGTTCGCCAAGCGCATGGATCGGGCTGACCAGCGCTCCCGTCAGAAAGCCCCAGCCGGCGGCGAACAACAGAGCTTGTCGCGTCCGCTCGGGGCGGCCCCGGCTGCTGCGGCGCCACAGCCGGCTCGCTCCGATCGCATAGATCAGCGCGATTGTGGCCAGAGGGAGCGTGATGGGAAACGCAAGTGTCCATCCCGCTTCGGGCGCGCCGGCGCCATAGCAGATCGATGTTGAGAGGAAAGCCTCGAAGCTCATCGCAGGCACTCGTCAAGGATGAGCGCGGCGCTCCCCTGCATGAGGATGACGAGGGCAAAAAGCAAAGCCGCAAGAATGCCGAGATCGGCGACGAATTGTTCGGTGCTGCGCGTGCGCTCCGGTTTGAAAGCCGCGCCCCCCTGCCGCTTTGCCCGCCAAGAAAGCATGCCGCCGAGAAGCGAAAGCAAGGCAAGCAGCAGTGCGATCGGCAGCACGACCGGGACCTGGCGATTGCATTGCCAGGGAACAAGCGCGTAATTCAGCTGCGTCGAAATTGCCCAAGCCGAGGGCCCCGACAGAAGGCCACCCCAAGACGTTCCCAATCGCAGCGCGCGCATCAGCCTAGCCTCGGTACCCAGTAGATGAGCAGGTAGATCGGGATCCAGGTGAGCACCACGAAATCCCAGTAGAAGACATTATCGCCTACGTCGCCGAAGCGCCGGCCGCTGTAGCCATGGCGTGTGAACATCAGCACCGTCAGCACGATCGTGTCGCCGACATCGGTGATCAGGTGGGTGGTGTGCAGTCCAAGCAGCACCCAAAGCATCGAGCCGTACGCGTTCGTGTCCCAATAGATATTCAGCGCCGGGAACTCGAACCAGCGCACCACGAGCGGGGCGAGACCGAACAGCGACATCACCACCATGCCGATCCGCACCGGTACAATGGCGCAACGCTCGGCGTAGCGATTGAGAATGTGGTTCGGCACCAGGCTGGCGATCAGCAGGAGGGTGACGATCGTTCCCGGCCAATGGTTAGGCTCCGGGGCGCTCAGACGCCAGTTGGGCCACGACATTGCCAGGTAGAGATAGGCGCCGGCCGCCAGCGCGAAGCCCGTCCCCTCCAGCGCCATGAAGCCGAGCGTGCCCCACCAGGTCGGGCTGCGCGGACCATGTCCAAAGGTGGGAAGCCCGGAAAGGTCGGCGACGGGTCGCTGGTTCATTCCTCGTCCTCCGGATCGCCTTTGGGCCAGAACCAGCCGACCAGCGTGACCGCGATCGGCACGGCGCCCCACACGACCGCCCACGGCGTGAAGATCGAGTAGAGGAAAGTGCCGCCCACGGCGATCGCCGCAAGCAGGGGCCAGATTGACGGCGTCGCCGATTTCTCGCGGATGTCGGGATGGGCTTCCGCCACCGTCGAGATGAGCAACTCGCGCACGTCGACGCGCAGGCCGGTTGCGACGGGAAGCGCGTCTCGTTCGGCCCACAGCGGCTCAACGTTTGTCACGATCGGGATGCGTGTGAAATTATAGCTTGGAGGCGGCGAGGACGTTGCCCATTCCAGGGTGCCGGCATCCCAGGGATTGTCCCCGGCCGGTACGCCTTTCAATACGCCGTGCACGAGGTTGAAAGTGAACAGCACGAAGCTTAGGAAGAACAGCACCGCGCCGGCGCTGATGAGCAGGTTGATGTTGCCCCAGCCAAGCTCCGCCGGATAGGTGTAGACCCGGCGCGGCATTCCCCACAGGCCGACCAGATGCATCGGGAAGAAAGCCACGTTGAAGCCGATGAAGGCCAGCCAGAAATGCCAGCGTCCGAGACGTTCGCTCATCATGCGGCCGGTGATCTTGGGGAACCAGAAATAGGCCGCGCCCAGCAGCGGGAATACCGATCCGCCGATCAGCACGTAATGGAAGTGGGCGACGACGAAATAGGTGTCGTGCACCTGCAGGTCGAGCGGCACCGAGGCGAGCATGACGCCGGTGAGCCCGCCGATGACGAAGATGAAGAAGAAGCCGAAGACGAACAGCAGCGGCGTGCGGATCACCGGTCTGCCATCCCACAAAGTCGCCAGCCAGCAGAAGATCTGCAGGCCATTGGGTATGGCGATCAGCATGCTGGACGCCGTGAAGAAGCTCGCCCCTAACTTCGGCAATCCCGTCGCAAACATATGGTGCACCCAGAGGCCGAACGACAGGAAACCGACCGCGATCAAGGACAGGACCAGCCCGAGATGCCCGAACGCCGGTCGCCGGGCAAAAGCGGGAATGATCGAGGAGACCATGCCTGTCGCCGGCAGGAAGATGATGTAGACCTCGGGATGGCCGAAGAACCAGAACAGATGCTGGAACAGCAGAGCGTCGCCGCCCTCCGCCGGATTGAAAATGTGGGTTCCGACAAGCCGGTCGAGAATGAGGAAGGTCGAGGTGATCATGACTGCCGGCATCGCGAAGACCACGACGAACGAAGTGACCAGCAGTGCCCACACATAAAGCGGTATCTTGTCCAGCGACATGCCGGGTGCGCGTTGCTTGAACACGGTCACGATGGTGGCGACGGCGACCGCAAGCGAGGACACTTCGGTGTAGGTGATCATTTGCGCCCAGACATCGGCGCGCTTGCCGGGAGAGAATTCGGGACCGGACAAAGGCACATAGGCGAACCAGCCGACGTCCGGTGCCATGTTGAGGAGGAATGAAACCCAGGCAAAGACGCCGCCCGAAAGATAGACCCAATAGCCGAATGCATTGAGCCGCGGGAAGGCGATGTTGCGGGTGCCGACCATCAGCGGCACCAGATAGATTCCCGTTGCCTGCACGATAGGCACGGCGAATAGGAACATCATGGTGACGCCATGCATCGTGAACAGCTGGTTGTAGAGGTCCGGCCCGATCAGCCCACGCTGCGGCCCTGAGAGTTGGATTCGCATGGCGACCGCGTTCAGTCCGCCAAGGCATAGGAAGATGAAGGCCGTGATCAGATAGCGCCTTGCGATCACCTTGTGGTCGACGCTCGACAGAGCGCCGATGATGCCGGGCGGCGTGCGCCATGCCCGCGCCAGCCAGCGGTGCAGGCTGGCGTCGTCCATGCCGGTATCACGCGGTCCGTCATGCTCGGGAGCAACGTCGCCTTCGGTGGCGGTCTCCCGTTGCGGCAGGTCGCGTTCGCTCGTCAGATCCGCGCTGCTCATTTCAGACCCTCGAGATAGGCGACGATGGCGTTGAGTTCGTCGCCGTTGAGCTCCACCACCGGCATGTGGGAGCCGGGCTTCACGCCTTGCGGATCCGCTATCCAGGCCGCCAGATTGCCGCGGCTCATCATCAAGGTACCGGCAGCGATGGTTTGCCGGCTGGCTACATGCGTGAGATCAGGCGCGACGGTTCCTCCCGCTGGAGTGCCGCCGATCCTGTGGCACATCACGCAGGGGCGCTTGAGGAACAGGTCCGCGCCATTTTTGGCCTCCCCGTTCGTCGGGGGCCCAGCCGGCTGCAACTGGTCGTTCCACCAGGCGTCGAACTTTGCCCGCGGCTCGGCGATGATAAAGGTGCCCATATTAGCATGCTGCGCACCGCAGAACTCGGCGCACTGGCCGCGATAGACGCCGGGCTTGTCGGCCCTGATATCAAGTACATTGATATGACCGGGGATGAGGTCGAGCTTGCCGGCCAAACTCGGGATCCAGAACGAGTGGATAACATCGGTCGAGGTCAGCAGAAGCCGCACGGGCTCCCCGGCGGGAATGTGGATCTCGTTAGCCGTGGTCAGGATGCGGCTCGGCGTGGCATCTTCGTAGCGCACCTCCCACCACCATTGGTGGCCGGTGACGCGGATGGTGAGCGCAGCGTCCGAGCCGATCGCCGCCAGCGTCCTGTTGGCGAAGAAGCTCAGCAAGGTCAGCCCGACCACGATCGCGGCAGTCAGCCCGACGGCGATCACGACGACCCGTAACTTGCGATGGTCGGCGCCCGCGTCGAGCGCGAGCGGCTCGGAACGTGTGCGAGGCCGCATCAACAGCGGCGCGGCAAGCGCGATCATCACCAGGACCCAGATCACTGCGCAAAGCGCGGTAAAAAACCAAATGAGCCATGCCAGCTCACTGGCAGCGGGACCTTTCGGATCGAGCGCTGATTGCCATCCCGAGCATCCCTGCAGAAACAAGACGCAGGCCGTGCCGAACCCGGTCGACGCAAGGCGTTTCACGGTGATTTCCCCAGTGTGGCGGCATCGGGCAGGCGGTTTTCCGACGGATGTGGCATCATGTCGTCATTGCGCTGCGGGGCGGCGGACGAGGGCGCATTGCCGCTCAGCGAGCGGACAAAGGCGGCAAGCTCCCAAATCTGGTCATCGGGGATCTTGTCGCGGAAGCTCGGCATGCCTTTTGGCCGACCATCGCGGATCGTAGCGTGGATGCTTTCGATCGAGCTGCCGTAAAGCCACTTCTGGTCCATCAAAGCCGGCCCCATGCCGCCGCCGCCATTGGCATGACAGCCTGAACAGTTGAACCAGCTGAACAGCCGCTTGCCTTCGCTGAGGTGGAAGGCGTTGGCCTCGAAACTCGCCGCCTTGTTATCGCTGGCGGAAGCCCGCTGTCCGCCGGGTTCCAATGTGGTCACAGGCGTCGGCTGCTCGCTCGATCCGAGCGAATTTTGCGGGCGCGTGTCCCGCTCCTCGCGCTGGCATGCCGCAAGCGTCAGGAGCGCAAACAGGAGCATGGCGGTGCCCGGCCTCATCGCACTGGACCCCCCGAGCCGTCGAGCCGCGGCACGCCATATTGCGACAGCAATGCGTCGATCTCGGCCTTGTGCCTGGCCAGCGCGCTATTCACATCGCCACGTAGCGCATCGTCCTCGCGCCTAACGCCCATCGAGATGTCGTAGATCATGGGCAACTGCGGTCCGTCGATGCGAGGGGTGACCGGCGTGATGCGCAGCGGCACTTTCTGCTTCTGGGCGAAGTAGCCGGCGAGCGGGCCCCAGACAACGGCAAGATCGATCTCGCCGGTCGCCACCGCTTCAACGATGCGCGCTGGGGGATTGGGTGCGGAGTAGTCGCCATAGACCGGGTAGCCGACGAGGTGCCCGACGATGCCACGGCGGCCAAGCGCCTGAACGGGGGGCGAATTGGCCCCGTCGTCGCCGATGAGTTGCACGCCGATCCGCATAGCGCGCAGTTGCGGATCGTTGAAGGACGCCACATCCGGACCGTCCTGGCGGGTGACGAAAACATAGGATGAGCGATAATAGGGTGTGGTGGTGCGCAGCATTTCGAGGTTGGCGGGCGTGCCTGGTACGAGATCGCAAAGGCCGGCTTTCAGTGTGTTGCGCACGAAGCCGCGGCGCTGCGCCCACCAGGTGTAGGTCAGCTTGGCACCGAGATCGGCGGCCACGATCTCAACGATCCTGTTCTCGAAACCCTGACCGGCCGCGTTGGAAAATGGCATGTTGTTCGGATCAGCGCAGACCCTCAGTTCACGGGCATTGGCTCCCACCGGCAAGAACAGCAAGGCGAGCGCGGCCATGCCGAGCGCCAGGCGCGCGGCCCGGTGTTCAGGGCAGCCGGAACACATAAAGCGTGCCTCCCGCCGTTGTGGCCTCCTTGAGGTCCTTCATCGCGTTGACGAAACCGAGCGCGGCGGTGGCGTCGCGCGGATCGAGATCGCCCGATACGATCGCGCCGGCCCAGCCGCCGACACCCGACAGGATCGCTACATATTGACGTCCGTCGGGACCGCGATATGTGATGGGCTGGCCAATGATGCCGGACGCCGTCTTGAACTGCCAAAGCAGATCGCCAGTCTTGGCGCTGACCGCCTTGAACCAACCTTCCATTGTCCCGTAGAAGACGACATCGCCGGCCGTCACGACCGCGCCGCTCCACACCGGGAAGTTCTCCTTGACGCTCCAGGCGGGCTTCTGCGCAGCGATGTCCCAGGCGGTGAAGGCGCCCCGGTTGCCACCGGGCCCAGGGATCATGCGCACGTTCATGCCGACATAGGGGGTGCCGGCGATGTAGTTCACCTCGACGCCTTCTTCATCCATGCACAGATTGTTATGCGGAATATAGAGCAGCCCGGTCTTCGGCGAGAAGGCGGAAGGCTGCCAGTCCTTGAGCCCCGACGCGGTTGGGCAGATGTCGCGGACGACTTTGCCGGTCCCGGTCTTCTTGTCCGGGTTTTCGATCAGACGGCCGCTCTTGAGATCGACACCCTTGCTGGAATTGACAGGGCCGAAAGGTTTCGCGGACAGCACTTCGCCCGTGGTCCGGTCGAGGATGTAGAGGTAGCCGTTGCGCTCAGGCCGGACCAGCACCTTGCGCGGCTTGCCCTGCCAGTTCATGTCGAGCAGGACCTGCTCGTTGATCCCATCATAGTCGTGGAGGTCGTGCGGGCTCCACTGATAGAACCATTTCGCCGCGCCGGTATCGGGATCGCGGGCGAAGATGCCTGACGTCCATTTGTTGTCACCGGGCCGCAGATCGGGGTTCCACGGTCCAGGATTGCCGGTGCCGTGGAAGATCAGGTTGAGATCCGGATCGTAGGAAATCCAGCCCCACATGTTACCGCCACCGATCTTCCAGGCCTCCGGCGGCCATGTCGTGACGCCAAGGTCCTTGCCCTTGTCCATGTCGTAATGCGGCTTGAAGTCCGGGCCGATAAGCACGTCCTTGTCCGGCCCGGTGGCGAAGGCCGTCCAGACGACGTGACCGTCGCCGGCGTCGAGCGCCTTGACCCAGCCGCGGACGCCCATCTCGCCGCCTGAATTGCCGACCAGCACTTTGCCTTTCACCACCAAGGGCGCCATGGTGATGGTCTCGCCGATGTTGATGTTGCCGATATGGGCGTTCCAGATCGGCTGACCGGTGTTCGCGTCGAGCGCTATGGTGTGCCCGTCCAGTGTGTTGAAGAAGATGCGTCCGTCCGCGAAAGCGGCGCCGCGATTGACGACATCGCAACAGGCAACGCCTTGCGCCGCGGGTTCCGGATTGGGTTCGAACTTCCATTTCATCGGCGCACCCGGCTTGGTGAGATCGAGCGCGTAGACGATGTTGGGGAAGGGACTCACGATGTACATCGTGCCGCCGACGACCAACGGCGCCGCTTCCTGGCCCTTATTGACGCCAGTCGAGAAGGTGAAGGCCACCTGCAGGTCCTTGGCATTGCCTTCGTTGATTTCCGTGAGCTCGCTGTAGCGGGTCGACGCGTAGTTCTTGGCGGGCATCGTCCATTGCCCGTCGTCAGGCGGCGCGGCGGAAGGCGGCGGCGAGATCGCCGGCGTTGACGGAGCTTCCGAAGCGGCCATCAGTAAGGGAGTGGAAGCCAGCAGCAGCGTCGCAAAGATGCTCGCAAGACGTTTTCTCGGTGCCGCCGAGCGGTTGGCGCATACCGCGACAACGCAGGGCGCGACAGGTTGGGCTGTTCGCTTCATTTCGGCGTCGAGCCTCCGACGCCAGAACCAAGTTCGGCCGCGACATCGGCCTCATGCCCGGCACAAAGCGGGTGGCCCCACCCGGAAGCGCTTTTGCCACCGGGATCGAGATCATAGATAATGGCATCCTTACGATTGGGATTGACGCCCGCCGGAACTTTGTCGAGGCCGAGCGCCGCGCGAACGCGCCAGGCGACATTGTGGTCGGCGCAGGAGGAATCGCCACTGACGCCAAGTGCACCGACGATCGTTTTGCCGTCGTATAGAGCCAGGCCTCCGCCAAAAACGACAATGCCGCCGATCGGCTTGCCTAGCAGCGGATCTTGGGCGCTACCGAAAGTCTTGGCATCGCCGGCATAGGCTGCCGCCTGGTTGACGGGGTTGGTGGCCTGCAGCCCGAACAGCGGGCCACCCGGCTGCACCCCTGCATAGAGGTTCGCGGTCGAGAGCGCCATGTTCGCCAAGCTGAGCCCATTGGCTGTATTCGCCTTCTCGGCGGCGATGAGCCGGCTGCCCGGCCATTGCGCATCGACGGTAGGTCCACTGAAGGCGACGGCGCAGACCGTCCCGTCGCGGGCGACGACGGCCGCCCATTCATTGGTCTCGAAGCCGCCATTCGCCGGGCCCCCGCTTGCCTTGACATTGGCCTTCAAGGCTGCGAGCAGCTTCTCGTAGTCGGCTGGACACGGCGCTTGGGCTCGCGCAGGGTTTTGTGCCAGCCCGACAATCGTCAGGATCAAGAGGCACAGAGCTGGTAAGGGAAACTGGCGACGGTCCATGGCTCCTCGAAACACCTTCTACATGGGAGCTGATCCGCTCTTGGGCACCGAACGAACAAGGAGCTGCTTTGTTCCTGATGCGTGGAGCGACAGTAGGCGCGCGAAGCAGCCGGGGCTGGCCTGCCCTTGAGTGGTCTGCCAATGCAGGTGCCCTCAGCGCTCTTGGTGAGAGCATATCTTTCCTCTTCTGCAGCGCGCCAGTGACCGGAAGGGCCGGCTTGACCGCCGGACTCTGATGATCGCAGCCAGGGAACAAGCAAAACTGCCCTGCGTTGGATAGCCAATGGAGCAGCTTCGATCAGATTTGGCGGCGATGGCTCAGCCTGGTTACTGGTTGGCCGTCGTGCTTTTGTTGATCCCTTACGCAGTGGGCGTGTTCTTGCTGGTCAGGACCTGCCACTGCCTTTGACTTGGTCGGCCGGCCTTGAATTGCTGAGCGCCACGGCAACAGGGCAGCCGCGCTATTGACCGAATTGGCACAGACCATGTTCGTATTCGCGTGACGGGCGGCGTGGGGTCTTCTTGACGAGCTATCCGCATCACATCCGAAGAGCCACCTCACTCTCTGTCACATCGTGCGGATTTGTCGAGGTAACCTGCGTCCTGCTGGCGCTATGCCGCCTGTGCAGGCTCATTGAGGTCGAAATCGACAATCTGGCCTCGGCTGACCGCAGCTCTTGCAATGAGCGTGGCCAGTTCATAATCAGAAGCGAGGCAACCCCGGAAAACTGTGCGTATCGCGACGACGGCCGCCGATACCGAAAGCGGCCAAGATTTGCCTCTCCTGCACTCAATATAGTGCTGGATGAGATAGTCCAGATCGCGGTGCTTTTGGCTCATCGCAGCCTCCTTTCCTCGCGAATGTACAGGAACAGAACTCGCCCGCACTTAGATTTGTTAATGGCTATGAATTTTTGCCCAGGAATAATCAGCCAAGGTGCTCGGCCACGGACAAGCTCGATCCTCTGATCGGAACCTCACATCTCTGCTGGCTTCCGGGTTGTGCCTTCAGCGCGACGTAATCGCCCCACTACTCAAGGCACGGCTGCCCTGCTCCAACAGACGAGACGCGACAGCCCCGACCGCAAGTTTCGGACCGCACCGTGGGAACACAGCGTCGCTCTGCTGGTTTGGTCACGAACGATGGCAGTGATCCGAAAGAGAATGTCAATGCGTTCTGCCACGGCTGCAACTGCTTGGAGCGCCTCATCCAGCATCGGCTCCTGTCTATGACCGATGGGCTCGCATCACTGGCAAAAGCGATCGGCCGCGGTAGCGCGATCCTGTTTGTCGGAGCGGGTGTGTCGATCAGCGTTGGGCTTCCGTCCTGGGAAAAGCTGATCGAGCAGATGGCAAAAGAACTTGGGATCGATGAGGAGTTTTCGATGCGGCGCGACCGTTTTCAAACTCTGGCCGAGTACTATCGGATAAGGCACGGCAGCATCGGACCACTGCGCAGCTGGATGGACAGAAACTGGTCCGTCGCCAGGGACCGCATTGAGACATCGGAGTTGCATCGCCTCATTGTGATGCTCAATTTCCCCATTATCTATACCACGAACTACGACCGTAACCTGGAACTGGCTTTCGAAATATACGGTCAGCGATACGTCAAAGTGGCCAATGCACGCGATGTAGCGCAAGCCCGGCAGGGGGTCACCCACATCGTGAAATTCCATGGCGACTTCGACGATGATTCGTCGCTTGTCCTGACCGAAACGGACTACCTCGATCGGCTTTCCTTTAATTCCCCACTCGATGTGCGGTTTCGTGCCGATGCACTTGGCAGCACGATCCTCTTCATAGGCTATAGCCTTTCCGACCCGAACATCCGGTTGCTGTTGCACCGCCTTTGGCAAACCTGGCATCGATCCGGCTATGAAAAAGATCGTCCTCCCTCGTTCATCTTCATGGCGAGCCGAAACCCCGTGGAGGAGGCGGTGCTTGGACACTGGGGCATTTCGGCGGTCGTCGGCGAGGTCGATGATCCGCAGACTGCCCTGGTGAACTTTCTCAGGCAGCTGGTGGAGGCGGTCGGGGAGGAGGCGAAATTTGGACGGGCGGACCCCGGTGGAACGATGTCCGCCCGGCAGACGAATGGAGCCACCGGCTCGGGGGGAAGTTAGGCGGCCCTCTTGAACGAGCCGCGAGAGGCAGAGAATTCCGTCCGAAATTTCAACATCAATTTCGGTCCGCAGCATCCACTAGGAGACAGTCGGATATAGGCGCGGACGTATATTAAGTATGCGCTGAATTGGTTCAGCCGTTTACCAAGCTCCGCATCGAGGGCTGTATGCTGCCCCGAGTAACGTCGACCGTCGCAAGGGTGACGGGCAGCTTGAACCGTCGTGGCCAGCGCTGCCCGGATTCAAATAAAGCACGCCATCCACTGTCTCCATCCTCGGCACATGCGAGTGACCGGACACGACCAAATCGATGCCCTGGACAACCGGATCGATCTGCAGCGTCCGGAGATCATAGCTGGCCAATTGGGGAACCTTTGGCAGCGCGCGACCTTTTCCATAGTCGAGACCAGAGGAGGAACGAGTGGCAAATCTTGGAAGACTTGCGATCGCTATGCTGGGAGTCCTGGCTTATCAAAACCGCGACAAGATCGCAGAGATGATCCGTGGGGCGGGAGAGCGCGATCCAAACAATCCGCAAGGTGGGATTTTGGACCAGGTGTCCAAGGGCGTTTCCGGCACCGCGCTCGGCGATCTTCTCGACCGTTTTAGAAATGCAGGTGCAGGCGCGAAAGTGGACTCTTGGGTTGGCACCGGGCCAAACGAGCCGATCGAGGCTCACGAGGTGGAAAGGGCCATTGACGTGCAGACGCTGGAAGCTCTTTCGAGGCAGACTGGCCTTTCGCGCGAGGAGCTGATTGCGAGGATCACGAGGGATCTGCCGGATGCCATTAACCAGATGACCCCAAACGGCAACCTGCCAGCTGATCACCAAACGAGGGCTATCGCTAAAGCGGCATTGCTGGCATCATGAGTAGGCCGGCACCAGCCTCGTCTCGCGCAATGGCAGCGCCATGGTGAAATGCAGGCCCTCCCGAAGATAATTCAGCTGGATGCTGGCATCGCATTGCACGGCCACCACCTTCTCCAGCAGCGTCGTGCCGAAACCGCGCCGTGTTGGCGGCTCTACGTTGGGGCCGTCCAGTTCCTTCCAGTGGAGATTGACGATCCGCGCGTCGCCCGACCTGCCCACTGACCAGCGCACGTCGAGCCGACCGAGCGGGCGCGAGAGCGCGCCGAACTTGGAAGAGTTGGAGGCAAGTTCATGGAATGCCATTCCGACTGGGATCGCAATGTCGGCGATCAGCGAGACCTCGGGGCCTTCGAGCACGATGCGAGGCGTGTCGCGCGTCTCGTAGTGGCGAAGCTCCCGCTCCAGCAGTTTGTGCAATGAAACTGTCTGCCAATAATCGTCGGTCAGCATGGAGTGAGTGTCGGCCAGAGAGACGATCCGGGCCGAGAAGTCTCTCATGAAATCCTCGATGTTGCCGCTCGACTTGGCGGTTGCTCCCATCATAGCACGCACATTGGCAAGTGTATTCTTGACGCGATGATGCAACTCGCGGATGAGAAGCTTCTGACGGTCTGCAACCTCCTGTTTCTGTTCGATATAAGATTTGACTTCGAGCTGGCGGGCGCGGGCGCGCAGCGCCGAACGTACGGAATTGGTCAGGCTCGACGCCAGGAAGGGTCTCTCCAGTACGATAAGGTAGCGATCGAGAAAGGCCAGCCGCTGGTCGAAATCGGTCCCGCGCATCACCAAAAGCACGATCGGAAAATCCGACCATGCCGGCTGCTTTTCGACCCATGCCGCAAGGCGGCTTCGGTCCGCGTTGATCAGCGCCTCCTCGGCAACCACCAGACACTGAGCCTGATCCAGCAACGGCAAGGTGTCCTCTAGTGACGTGCAGATGTGCGCGTGGATCTTGCTCGCCGCCAAAATCGAGGCGGCAATCTGGGCGTCGCGTCCGACCGGAGTAAGCACCAGGACGGAGGTCTCCGCTGGACTCACGATGCCTTGTCCTTGAGCAGGTCGGACTGCTTGCCCTCAAAAAATGGCACGCCAGTCAGGATGCCGCGAAACTCCTCCAGCGGCACGCCCGCGGTAACGCCAGTGCCGCTGATCTTGAACTCGCGGATCGTATCCTCGTGCGGACCGACACGCTTCTTGACCACCGAGATGGCGCGGCGTAGGCGCCCGCCGCTTTCGAAGAACCGCAATAGCATGATGCCATCGCAGAGATACGTCATGTCCACCGGCGCGGCCATGTGGCCGATCAGGCCGTGATTGGCCAGAAGCAGGATGGTGACCACGCCCTTCTGGTTGAGGTAAGTCAGGATTTCGTGCATCTGCAGCAGCAGGTGCTGCTCTTCCGACATGGCATTGAGATACCCGGTGAGGCTGTCGATGACGACCATTCTCACCTCCGATTGCTCCACCCCCGACTGGATGCGCGTCGACAACTCACCAGGCGAAAGCTCGGCCGGATCGATCTGCTCCAGCAGCAGCGACCCGTCGTTGGTGTAACCGGCAAAATCCATGCCCAAGCCAGCCGCCCTGGCGAGGAAGATGCGCTTGGTTTCGTCGAACAGCAGCACCAGCACTCGCTCGCCGCGCGCGAGTGCTGCATGGGCGTAGGTGCTGGCGATGCTCGACTTGCCGATGCCGGAAGGCCCCATCAGCAACGTGCTTGTACCGCGATCGAGACCGCCACCGATCAGTGCGTCCAGGGAGCTTTTGCTTGTCGCCGGCGTGCCGTGCGCGCCCAATTCGTGCTCGGAGGCGACAAGCCGCGGAAACACCACGACGCCACCGACCCGGATGGCGAAGTCATGGAAGCCACCACGGATCTGCACACCGCGCATCTTAATGACGCGCAGGCGCCGCCTTTCGCCGCCATAGGTCGGCGACAGCTGCTCCATTCGGATAACGCCATGGCTGATCGAATGCAGGTTGAGATCGTCATGCTCGGCAGTTAAGTCGTCGAGCAGCAGCACGGTGGCATTGTTGAGCAGAAAGAAGCTTTTCAGCGCAAGCACCTGCCGGCGGTAGCGCAAGGAGCCTTGCGACAGCAGCCGAATCTCCGACAGCGAATCGAACACCACCCGGGCCGGCTTTATGCGTTCTATCTCGGCAAGGGCCGACTGCACGGTTTCGCCAAGCTCCAGGTCGGACGAATGCACCAGCGTCTGCAACTGAGAGGGGTCCAGGCTGAGCTCGGGCGGCACCAGTTCGAGGATCTCGATGCCGTTCAGGTCCCAGCCATGGCGGTTGGCGACCGACAACAGCTCGCGCCTGCTCTCCGAGAGTGTGATATAAAGGCATGTCTCGCCGTTGCGAGCGCCCTCGATCAGGAACTGCAGGCCGATCGTCGTCTTGCCGGATCCAGGCCTGCCCTCGACGAGATGAGAGCGGAACTTCGCATAGCCACCTCGAAGGACGTAATCGAGACCTTCAACGCCGGAAGCGACTGGCGACGCATCGTCTTCTCTGTCCACGTTAGCCCTCGCGTTTCGTGAACACCGTAACGGACCCGCGTGCCGATGGTTCCGCAGCCGGCTGCGCTCCACGACGGCCGGTCAACTCTGGCCTGCCGCTTTCGCCGGCGGCGGCCCGGTCTTGACGTCGACGATCAGGGGCGGCTCTTCAAAGACGCGCCGGTGACGCATCAAACGGGAGGTGATGAAGACTGACGCACCGCCTGAGTCTGGCGCGCGGCGCGCGGCCACTAGCGACCTCAAGGCCTCCAAGAAAGGTTTGAGGCCAGGCGGTCAGTGGAAACTACTGCTGCGTTTGTTGCCGGCTGACTTCAGTCGGACTCCCTCTCGGCAAGACTTCACATATATTCCTGCAAAGGCGTGTAGTCAGGGAAGATCGTTTGCCTATGAGCTTGTAGAGACCCAGAAGTTCCGATGCTGCGCGGCGCACGAGTTCTCAAGCCCGTTTGGATGGAGCTGGAGGTTCGATCGACGTATACGCGCCAATGCGGTTGGCCTCCGCCGTTGCGGCGTTGGCCGTAGTCCAGTCTCTAGACCTGTTGCTGAGCGACTGCGCTAACGGCACAGCCGATGTCCGCGTCATCCACGTGCGAAGATCGAGCGTGAAGGTAGCCGACGTTATCGAGCGTAGCTCCCCTACAGTGGGCCCCGATACGCTGGCTGCACGCGTGGGCAAGCTCAGGGCCAAAATGAAGGCGGCCGAGATCAGGAAGGCGAATTGAAGGGCTTTCAGAAAGTCGTAGCCATCCTCATCCCAAAGGGTGGGCTGGGAAGGATGCAGGCGACGATCTGATCCCTGCTCCTTCGTCAATGGTCCGCCAGACGACGCCGTCCCGCAGCCTAAGCATTCACGGCAATCATGCACAGCGAAGTCCGTTAACGATAGTGCCGATTTCGCCGAGGCTCCCGCTCGTGGGGCAGTCGCAATGGTGCGCCGTCAAAGTGACGCGCTGCGCCGTCTCCAGCGTTGAACGGCTAGCGCGGGAGGTTCGGTTAGAGTTTCAGCTTAGCCCTTAACGCATCGATGCGCTTGGATGCCTCGGCCTTACTAAGCCCTTGTTCGAAGCTCGCGGCGTCATCGGCCTGCTCACTCAGGGTCTTCAAGTATGAGGCTTGCGATGGCGTCATTGGATCGTCTCCACTAACCCATTCATCAGGGTCCTTGTCAATATTGGCTGAAACATCAGCATTGTCGGTTAGGTTCTGCATTTGAGGTCTCCTGTCTGAGCAGGAGAGAATGTCTCTGATCTCCTTTTGTTCCGTAAGGGAATTGTCACGAGCCGCGGTTCTCGACAAGATAGCCAGCCCTGAGGGGCGCGCTGGATGGGCGGCGATCAATCCATGCATTCATCGGCGGCGTCGGCAATTCCTACCCGTCATTGGCACAGGGGTGCTCGGCCTGATGGAGGCAACGGGGCAGAGACTTGCGATTTCACGCAACCAAGTCAGTTTGCCGGCATTAATATCAGGAACGCGCCGGAGGAGTCTATGCTACACTATAGCGTGCCCCGGGAACTTGAGATCGGTGACGAAGTCACCTTGACGGGTACGGTCAGCACGATGCTGCCTAGCGGACGCGCCAAAGTAAACATTCCATCGTATGACCGACCCTATTCGGTTGACCCTCCACCTAAAACCCGTGCTGGAGATAAGGTCGTTCTTGTTGGAGACATCATCCGCATCGATCGCAAAGCCGACAAGTTGACGGTGCGGACTGACTGCGGCGGCGTGATCACCGTCGGACGCTCGGCGATTACCAGGCTGAGAAAGCACCGGCCTTCCTCCCACTGACGCTCACCGCCGGAGAGCGCGCCCACAATGGTCTGCCGCGCAACTCGCCAGGTGGTTAGTCGAGAGCGCTGCTTTCCTATTTGGGTTCACCACAGCGGTCGCCGAGTCGGCGCTTCGGCCGAACCGGTGAACACGTGATCGGAATGCCGTGAAGGCGGGATATCGGAATGGGGAGGAAGTTGACAGCATTTGCGGTCATCGATGCTGTCGCCAACCTCGCCTATGGCGAGACGCCCAAGATCGCCATTTCTGAATCGGTACGGCCCGTCGCCCCGGTCAGCGACGGGCCTACCCGCACTTTGGTCAATTATAGACCTTGATGATCTTGCGGGTGCCCGGGTCCACGAGAACTGTCCGGTTGTGGACCACGACATAGCGGTACTTGACGTTGGGAACTTCGCGAAGCTCGACGGTGTCGGGAAGCGCGGCGCCGACGCTGAGTTCGACGCCGGGGACTTCCACGGACGCGAGGGGCTGCTTGTGGACGTACTCCTGAATGACGGTGTCCTGTTCAGGCGCGATAACGACGTCCTGGGCTGCAGCGACGCCGACACCGGCAAGGAGCAGAAACGAAGCAGCGGCGGCGGTGAAATCCATTCTCATGTGACAGCCTTCCTGTGAGCTCGGGCATAATCACCCCGGACCCAACGTGTCCAAATCCGAAACGTTCCGAGCCCGCACCTAGGTCCGATTTCATCCCGGACTTTGGGCTTGGAATGATGCTGAAAAGGTCTGCGTTCAGCAAAACCAGGAACCGTCACATGACTGGCGCCGTTAACCGCCGCAAATTTGGAGAAAGCGTCATGGAAAAAAGTGTTGGCCAGGCACGCTGGTTACTGGCACCGGTCTTCGCGATGGCGATTACTCTCCTGGCAATCGGCGTAGCTCTTGGATGACGAGGGCGGCCAACGGGATCCGCGCAGCTATGTCCCTTCCTGCGCGGATAGGGCTCGCCCGCTGCTCGCAAGTGTGGCGTGCGAGCCCTCTAACCAGCACTCATCGCGCGATTTCTGGAGGGTGGCTTACTTCGACCCGGAAACCGCTCCGTGCGGTTTGAGCGCGGCAGCGGATGAGCACGGGCCTGAGTCTTTGTACGCGGACTTGGCTTGGTACATCATAGGTTAGCGACAGATCGTGCGCTGTGCCGCATAAACGCGAGGTCAGCGGGCAATGCTCCGCTGCTTGGGAGACCATCGCACTCTCGCTCGTTTGGAGACGCTTGATGCTTGACCGGCCCATTCGCACGGACACCTTCTACCCCAATGATCTGGATACGCTCCGTGCGGTCTTCGACGCAATGTGCCAGGAGTTTGACGTTCTCCCGGACACCGCGGCAGCACATTCCGTCGCGAGAGAGCTGATCAGGCTTTTCCAGACCGGGATGACGGAACCGGCCATGCTGATGATTGCCGTGCGCGCGCGTTGGCAGGGCGATTGGAAAACGGAAGACAGCAACGCTGCCTGACGTTGACGGTCAGGTGCGCACAATCGCTCTGAAGCCCGGATTTCTCAATAGTCGGGCCCCCAGTCAAGTTCGATCCAGGCTGGCGCGTGATCGGTTGGCTTGTCGTGTCGTGCTGGAACATCGAACAATCCAGATAGTTCACCACTAATGGAACAAACCAGGCATGACAGCCACGCCAGTCACCCGAACACCGAGGCCGAAGATGTGCTGATCGTCGGAGGCGGGCCGGGGGGACTGACCGCGGCCCAGTATCTTGCCCGCTTCCGCCATCGCGTGCTGGTGGTCGATGCCGGCGATCCCCGTGCCGCCCTGATCCCGATGAGCCATAACTGTCCGGGCTTTCCAGAAGGGATAAGTGGCCCCGATCTTCTGGATCGGCTCCGACGTCACGCGAGCTTGTACGGAGCAACCGTGATGCGGGGGCAAGTCTTTTCGCTGGTCTCTGGCGACGGAGGCTTTAACGCTGAGACCTCGATCGGCACAATCCGCGCGCGTAAGGTCTTCCTGTCGACCGGAATTATCGACACGACGCCCGTTTTGCCTCGCATGGCGGAGGCAATTGCCGCAGGTGTCATTCGGCTTTGCCCGGTGTGCGACGCATACGAGGTGATCGACCGGAAGATAGCGGTCGTCGGGCAGGGCGACAGAGCCTTGCACGAGGCCATTTTCCTTAGCCGATTCACGCCACACGTAACGATGCTGGGGACCCACGCATCGGATTTTTCAACCAGCACGCGCCGCGCGGCCGGCGAAAGAGGGATACTCATCCGTCACACTCTCGACAAGCTCAGCCCGGCTGCTGACGGGTGTGCGGCGATTTTGCACGACGGAACGACATGCCGCTTCGATGCAGTCTATGCGGCATTGGGGTGCAAGGTGCGCTCCCAGCTCGCCCTGGGCCTCGGCGCGAGATGTTGCGCGGAGGGCTACGTCACGGTCGATGAGCACCAGCAGTCGTCCGTCGACGGCATGTACGCGATCGGTGACGTTGTAAAAGCGCTGAACCAGATAGCCGTCGCATTTGGACAGGCTGCCATTGCCGCGTCACATGCCCATAGAGAGCTTACCGCCTAAGCCGTTTCAGCCGGCTACAAACTCTTTGTCTGGCGGAACAAGCTGTCGCCAGGAAGGTTCGACACGGCGGGCAACCGAGCAAGACAGTTCCTGGCAGGCATTGGCATGGCGTTCGACAGAGATGGACCGAAGCTCTCGACCGTGCTGCTTGTCGCCGCGTTGGCGGCACTTGCCGGATACAACCACGTCCGCGCCAAGAGTGCGCTCGCCGGCCGGGCGGCGCACGGGCGTTTGATGGAGGTTGACGGTATACGCTTGCATTTTCTCGAAGCCGGCACTGGCATGCCGCTCATTCTGTTGCATGGAAACGGATCGATGGCGCAGGATTTCAAGTCGAGTGGCATCTTCGATCTGGCGGCAAAGACCTATCGGGTGCTCGCATTTGATCGACCGGGCTTCGGGCGAAGCACGCGGGCGCGGGGCCGGCGGTGGTCTGCCCGCGACCAAGCCGATCTCATACATGCCGCCGCCGGCAGGCTGGGCATCGAGAAATATCTGGTGCTTGGACATTCCTGGGGCGCTTGGATAGCCCTCGAACTGGCGCGCAGGCATTCTCCTTCGATTGCCGGCATCGTGCTGGTCTCCGGCTATTATTATCCGCCCCCGCGGCTTGATCTTGCGCTGGCCGCACTTCCGGCTTTGCCGGTCGCCGGCACAGCGTTTCGCCACACCTTGCTGCCGCCGCTTGTGAGGCTTGCCTGGCCGTGGGCGATGCAGAAGATCTTTCACCCGGCGGTTGTCGCTGCCGACTTCGCCGCTCGCGCAAAAGAGGTCGCCAGCCGCCCCTCCCAACTGCGCGCCGTGTGCTCGGAGTCGGCATCGATGCTGGCCGCGGCCCTGCTGACGAAGGCCAGCTACAGGGATATTGCCGTGCCGACCGGCATCGTGGCCGCCTCTGGAGACCGGTTGTTCGACGCGGAGCAGGAAGCACGACGCCTGCATGCGGAGGTCAGCGGGTCCCTCCTCAACGTCGTTGCGGACGCCGGCCATATGGTTCACCAGAGCGCCCCTCAGGCGGTGGTGGCCATGGTCCACGCGATTGCAGGACGGCACTCCTCGTTTCAAGGGGCCGTCGGCCGCGACCTAGGCCAGCCGACGAGTTCGGTCTCGCCGGAGGTACCAGCCGGCGATGAGGGCCCGCAGATGATATCCCCGCCAAACCGGGCTTTAAAAAAATGAACGATCAACATCCCGCCGACATACAGTCGGTCCTTCACCAGAACATCCAGGCCCTGATCGACCACAGGCGACAGCAGGAGGAGGACCAAGGCGTTCAAGCGCGAATTGCTGGCGCCATTTCGCGCTTCGCGGGAAGTATGGCCTTTGTCTATTTGCATCTCGCAATTCTCGTCGCCTGGATTCTTGCCAACCTTGACGCGATACCCGCCATCCCAGCTTGGGACCCAACTTTTGTGATCCTGGCCATGGTCGCCTCGGTCGAGGCAATCTTCCTGTCCACTTTCGTGCTGATCAACCAAAACAGAATGGCCGAACACAGCGAGCGCCGAGCGGAACTGGACCTCCAGATCAGCCTTCTCAACGAGCACGAAACCACGCGGCTCATCGAAATGGTGGCCGCCTTGACAGGCCGTCTGAATGTCTCGACGCCGGCCGATGAGGAGCTGCCGCAACTGGCCGAGAATGTCGATCCCCGGCAGGTGATGACGCAAATCCAGCAAGCTTCCGCAGATCAGGAGAAATCTTGAGCAAACAAGATGCACAGGTCGAGTGGGCCGCCGCCGAGACCGATCAAAGAAAGAGCTTACCCCCCGAGGAACATTTACCGCTGCTCAATGTTTGGTTGCAGGCCTACAATCCTCCCTCATTGTCTTGGCCTCAAGGCTGTCAAAGCAGCTTCGGCCCGTCTCGGTTTTGTCCGAGGCGGGCCTTCATCACTCCGCTTGGATGTCGCGGTGGCGTAACGCTTCGGAGTCACCCACCGCCGATGGGTGACGGAACCAAGTTGACGCCGAGGTAGCGGCGACTTGGGGATATTCCGGTGAACGATGGCGCCGTTCTGATCGTCGAAGATGAGCCGATGACACTGCTCGACCTCGAGTCAGGGTTGGAGGAGGCTTGGTTCCAGTTCGTCGGCGGTCGAAATGCTGCCCAGGCGCGGCTTTCCACCCGCCCAAGGCCGCGTTCACCGACATCGCCTGGGGCCGGGACAATCGGAGGTCGCTCGGCTTGCGGAGGTCCAACCCGACCATTCCAGTTGTATATGTAAGTGGCGACAGTCTTCTTTCTACCGCGGATCACAACCGCCGTTTCTCAACTTCAAAATGCACAGCAAGCCCCATCGTTTTTCGTTTTTCCTCCTTCCACGAAACCTGCGGAACATTCTGTCCCGTTCAGCGTTAGGCCGCGCCGGAGAATGCTTGTTTACGATTTCTTGTTTCTTTGGCGTCGGAGCTGGCACACCAGCTTGAGGCCACCTCGGCCCTTCCGGAGGCGGGCCGCGCGGGAGTTGAGATGCGATGCATAGGGACGCCTATACCCCATCAGAACTTGCCGTACTGAGCCGCGTCCTGGCACGCAGCAATATCAAAAACGAAACCGAAACCGAGAGAGAACGGCGCGCATCGCGCATCCTTGCTTATTATCAAGCCGGGATTACGGACGAGAACGAACTTGAACAGCTTTCTCGGCAGCCGCTGGGAAGGTGACGACAAATCTTCCGTCTTCAGAGCTTCCGCCTCGTCTCTGAGCTTCGGCCAGTCGGCCCCATGCCTGCGAAGAAGCCTTCGCGCCTGCTTGGGATCGATCTCCGTGATCTCGACCAGGTGTTCAACCTCAAGTTCCTGGCCTTTTGCCACTCGGCCCGCTTCTTTTGCTGCTCGTTGCATTGCACTATCCGCTGCTGAGATAAACCAACGATTACTGCAAGTTGCAGTTCCGGGGGGCTTCGAGAAAAATACTCCGCCGCGACCGGGTCAGTCGGATTTTCCCTCGTGCGAGCAAGCATGCACTCATTCGTCGACCCTGCGGTCGAGTTCGTCGAGCAATGACCGATGTTCGCGGGGCATGTCCGCATCTGTCGGCAGATCCAGCAACTGCCGAAGCTGGCGGCGGCTGGCGTCCGAGGAAATCCACTGACGTATGAGACGGGCTATGGCCCTCTGTTGGGCCTTGCCGATTTCTTCCATGTTGGGAACCCAAGCTTTTCCTTGGTCGAACTCGGACGCTCCCTGATGGTTCCCTGGCTGCATATCAAACTGCGGCGGTTGAGCAATCGGCGACCTGGGTAACTAAAGGACGGCTGTCTGACAGCCCTCAACCTGCTCTAAAGCCGTCCCGCCTTGCCCGTCGTCAATTCGGCCTCTCCGGCTTAGTGGGGCTGCCCAACAGGACAGCCATTCCTTTCCTCGCGTCTTGTAACCGGCCTTTGATAGTGGCTGCGTCGCAATCGCAGACGTCGGCGGCGTCTTCATATGAGAGCCCGAGCATGCAAACCAGAACGATGGCTTGCCGCTCCAGGCTCGCCAGGACGTCAATGGCACGAGCGATTTTTGGGCCGGTTTCCATCTGTCCCCGCGGATCGGCGGCAAAGGGTTGCGACAAGCAACTAGCGGGTTCTCGAGGTTGAGAGGCTGTGCCTTGAAGCCTGGCCAAGGAAGCCCTGCGCATCGTAGCGAAGATCCAGGGTTTAACCCGGCTCCCATCAAGGCCATCGAGATCTGCAATTCCTTTCATCAGCGTTTCTCGGACAAGGTCGTCAGCTTCGTCGATGCTGCCGCTGAGCGAGCGTGCGAACGCCCGCAGTGCTGGAATAAGCTCGACCAGGTTCGTCTGTTCGCCAGAACCTGCTAATGATGAGCCGCCAGGACAGGTAGAGGGCTGTATCTGCTCCGGAAGGCCCGGACCTGACGCGTTGAGCTTGCGACGGTGCTCAGCCATTAGACGGATCCTCCACCGACGGAACCTCTTTCTTGTTGGTCTGATCTGGCGAGATGAAGGTCCAGGAAGCGATTGTCATGTCTTGCTCCAAGCTGATATCGGGCCCCGTCAGCTGACAAGTCCTGCGTGCGAAGCAGGGCATTGTCGCTCGGCACGCATAGACCCGATTAGTCGCTCACCGACTTTGATGCACTTACATAGATTAAAGCGCCCGCCCACTTGCGCCGATCTACTCCGTGATCAAGCCCGAACCATCTTCCCGGCGTCACAGCGTTCGACGTCTTGTCGCTGGATGGCGTCCGATGGGCATGGTTAGCTTGTGGGCAGGGCCTGATCCGGCAGGCGGCAAACTAAAGCAACTTTGTTCGTGGCGCCGTTGCCACGTTCCTGTTGCAGAGATTTCGGGAGCAACCGGATGCCGTCGCAAGGGCGCAGCCGCGGGCGTGAAAACCGTACGAATTCATCTCGTCATTTTGATGTCAAGTGATAGACTTAGTCGCAGGACTTTTTCCCCATTCTCATCACGCACCTCGACAAACAATTGCTGCCCGTCGATGCTTTTCAGTTCGTCTCTCGAGAGGTCGACGAGGCCCTCGAATCCGACACGGCGCACCTCTTCGATACCAGCGCACTCCACGCCTATCTCATCCTGCAAGACCAGATCGCGATCACCGCTGTCAAAGAAAAATCGTGCCATCGAAGAGTTCCCGTCACCACTAATCTGCGGGGTTCTTTTGGTGCAGGTAGGTTGTGTCGAAATCTCCTGCCCGCTTGAGGCCGGCCCAGTCGCGAGCATGCACTCTCGATCCTGTGGTGGCGATGAGGCCTTCACGTCGTAGTTCCTGAAGCATTCGGTTGACGTGGACCGTTGACAAACCCAATGCATCGCCAAGTGCGGCCTGAGTTATGGGAATATCCGCAACGTGATCCTCAATGCGCCCCACCGATCGCATGCGAGATATCAGTTCGCATAAAATGTGAGCCATGCGGGTATAAGCCTCCCGTCTCCCTACATTGGTGACCCACTCCCTGTATATTGCGGCGTCGATTAGCGTCGACCGCCAGAAAGCCGTGGCGATGCGGGGGTGTTGGTCGCAAATGTTGCGTAGAGCGTCGTGTCGCATGAAGCCCACTCGGGCCGGCGTAAGCGTCGAGAAATTACAATCCATGACTGACAGATGCAGCCCGTGCAGATCCGGAATGTCCCCGGCCACGAAGAAGGAGGTGATTTGTCGTTTTCCTTCCCCCGTGTATTTGGTGGAACCGATCAACCCTTCCAGAACGACAAACGAGTAAACAGGTTGGTCACCCTCACGCACCAGGTCGTGGTTGGCCAAAAAATCTTTCTCCTGAATCGGTATGCTTTTCAAAACCCCAATTTCAGCTTCTCGAATGTCCGAGATGGTCTGCAGTTTACGGATAAGTACATCCGAGGATGAGGTGGGAGACAAAATGGCTACCTAGCTGATGTTGGCTACCGAACTTTTATTCACGCCAAAAGTTCCGGCTGGCGGTGACAGTTCGGAACCGACGGGCGTCGCGCGGCATCAACCAATGACACGGGCTCCGTTCGAATGCATGAAGCCGGGCAGGCGACTTCAAGAGGATATTACCCCTGCCGGACACCGCCCAGCTTTACGCACGTTCCGGCAGGCGATGCGTATTGGCATCGCCGCTCGATAAACCGCACGCCCTGCCACTGCCTGCCACACTTTAATCCGCGCCAGAGGAACGGGGTCGCCCCCTTGACGTTCCCCACCGTTGGCAAGGTGAGATCTCAGTGAACAGACCTATTTCGCGGACTGAAATTATCGAACAACTCGATCACCCCTCAAAGGACGGGGAGGTCGCGAGAGAACAGGGCGTCTCGCCTTCTGCGGCAATTGCGGCGGCGCTGGCCGACTCGCTGGAGGACGGTCCGAACAAGCATACTATCCATATATCCGCCTCGGAACGCAGTGCCGAAGAGATCGCTGGAGCTTTGCGTCAGTTTCTGCCAGGCGCAGACATCATCTTCCTGCCCTCCTGGGACTGCCTGCCCTACGACAGGGTATGGCCGACACGCGCCAATATGGGGCGGAGGCTTCGCGCGCTGCATGAGATCGCAGGCGAGCCCAAACGCCCGCGCGTCGTGGTTCTGTCGATCGAGACCGCTCTCCAGCGGGTGCCGCCCGCACCAGTCATTGCTGGGGGCTTCACAATTCTGGAACTCGGACAAATGTTCGACCCGCACGACTTCCGAACGAAAGCCGAGGCGGTGGGATACGCCGTCGACGAGAGGGTGGACGAACCCGGCGAGATAGCCTTTCGGGGCGACCTGATGGATATCTTCCCTGCTGGCGCCGATCACCCGGTCCGTCTTGTCCTCGGTCCAGATACCTGCATCCGAGAACTCAAGATCTACGATCCCGTCACCCAGCTTAGCGAACATTCGCGAGAGTCGATCACTGTTGGACCGGCATCCGAGCTGATGTTCGCAACAGCTGATCATTCCGAGTTGGCACCAATGCGAACGACACCGATGGAAGAACGCCTGATCGCGTTGTATGGCAGTATGCCGTCGGTCTTCGATGTGGCATCCGGCGCCTCAATCTCCTTGCCAGAAGGGCTCGAAGGCCCGCCGCTCGACCGCGTCCTGGATCTGATCGAAGATGCACGTCGTGCCAGGCAAGGGGTTGCCGAACCCGCAACACCATTGCCTGAACAGTTTTACCTGTCGCGCGAGGAATGGGATGTCGCGGTTCGTAAACGCCGCCGCACGAGTCCTACCGTCTCGGCCACCCGAGTTCCCAAATTCGTTCGGCGGGCGCGATCCCGAGATCAGTTCGCCGAGTTTGTGGAAAGGCAGACGAGGTCGGGTGTCACTGTGGTGTTCGCCGGCGAAGCCTCTGAACTGCAGCGTGCGGATCGTCTGCTCTATCGGAGGCTTGGCCGGCGAATGGGGGAGGCGGAGGATTGGCCGCAAATCCGTTCGGCCGCCACGGGCTCTCTTCTCAAGGCCGAATTCATTGTCGACGAAGGGTTTGTCGACGAGCAATCCCGTATCGCGCTGGTGGCTGCGACCGATCTTTTTGGCCGGGCTTTGAAGGCAAACGGCGGCGCCGCCACGAGTATGCTCGAACCCGAGTTGCGCATTGGCGACGTCGTGGTCCATGAGGATCATGGCCTGGCCATTTTGGTGGCGGTCGAACAGGTCGACTTGGCCGGCCAGCCACAGGATGTCGTCAGGCTGGAATATCATGGCGGGGCGTCGTTGCTGGTTCCGGTCGATGAATTTGGGCGGATTTGGCGCTACGGCTCGGAACCCGATGCCGTGTCGCTCGATCGCCTGAACAGCGACGGGTGGCTCAGCCGACGCAAGGCTGCGCTGCGCGACATCGACAGGCTTGCCAAGCGCTTGACGGGCCTTGCCAAAGCCAGGTCCAGCCAGCCTGCCGAGATCATGAAACCCTCGCGCGCGGATCTCGCCCGGTTTGCGGCGAAGTTTCCCTATACCGAAACTCCCGACCAGGCCGCCGCCATTCGCGATGTGCTCGACGACCTGTCGTCAGGGAGAACAATGAACCGGCTTGTCTGCGGCGACGTCGGCTTCGGCAAGACAGAGGTGGCCCTGCGTGCCTGCGCCGCCGCCGCCCTGTGCGGGAAGCAGGTTGCGGTCATAGCCCCGACAACCGTGTTGGCACGCCAGCATTATGAGACGTTCAGCCGCCGGTTTGCCGGGACCGGCCTCGATGTCGCCCACCTCTCGAGAATGGTTGGCGGGGCGGAGGCGAGAACGGTCAAAGAGGGGCTGCGGAGCGGTCGAGTCGCGGTGGTTGTGGGTACGCAAGCCCTGGCGGCCAAGAGCGTCACCTTCGCCAATCTGGGACTGCTGGTGATCGACGAGGAGCACCGGTTCGGTGTCAAGCTGAAGCAGGCGCTGCGGAACATGGCGCCCCGCCTTCATACGCTGAGCATGAGCGCCACGCCGATACCGCGCACGCTGCAATCAGCGATGTCAGGCATCCAGGAAGTCAGCGTCCTCAACTCTCCGCCCGCCAAAAGGCGTCCCGTCCGCACGATTCTGGAGCCCTTCGATCCAGCTTCGGTTAGAGCCGCCCTTTTGCGCGAATTTCGCCGGGGCGGACAGAGCTTCCTGGTGGTTCCACGCATCGAGGACATCGACCCGGTTGGCGAGCAGCTAAACAGATTGGTGCCGGAACTCGCGGTTGTGACGGCCCATGGAGAAATGAAAGGGACACGGCTGGACGAAATCATGGTCGGATTCGCTGACGGTGAAGGCGACATCCTTTTGAGCACCGACATCATCGAGAGCGGCCTCGACGTACCGCGGGCCAACACCATCCTGATCTGGCGGGCGGACAGGTTCGGTCTGGCACAATTGCACCAGCTTCGCGGCCGCGTCGGAAGGGGACCGGTGCAGGCCATTGCCTTTCTTCTGACCGAGCCTGGCGTCGAACTGGCCGAAGGCACAAGAGCTCGACTTTCGACCATGATTGCGCTCGATCGGCTTGGCTCCGGCCTGGCGATCAGTCAAAGAGACCTCGACCTGCGCGGGGCAGGAGACCTCTTCGGCGAAGATCAAGCCGGGCACATGAAGCTGATCGGAGCGGGACTTTATCAGCATCTGCTGGAGCGGGCGGTCTCGCTGGCTGGGGGAGGGGCCGATCCAGACAAGCAGCGTGCCGATATCAAAGGCGCCCCAAATGGGGCCTTTCCCCCAAGCTACGTCAACGAGCCCACGGTGCGCGTCGGCCTTTATGCGAGGCTGTCTCGCATGACTTCCGAGACGGATCTCGACGCATTCGGCGAAGAGCTCGAGGACCGCTTTGGAGATATGCCCGGTCAAGCAGCGGATTTACTGGAACTGACCAGGTTGCGCATAGGCGCGGCGGAACTGGGCATCAGCAAAGTCGACGTGGGACCCGAAGCCATCGCAATCACCTTCCGCAAGAAAACGGCAGCATTCGAATGGCGCTTTGAAAACGCACAGAGCTTCGAGTTCCGCAACGGCCGGCTGATTTTCAGGCCGTCGATCCCGCCCCGCGGCTCAGGCGTCGATGCCGTCCGCTCCCTAGTTGGAGCCTTGCGTGCGGCCAGGCCCAGCCGGCCCAGTGCGTGATGGGTTCGCTCGGATCACCGGTTCCAAATCATGGGGAAAGTTCGGCGCTGCGACGGGCAGTTCGTCAGTTGGCGTTCTTTCCCTTTGAGTCGTCGGAAGCATTTCAGCGACCTCGATGAGGATATCCTTCACGAAGTGATTGATGTGGACGCCCATCTGCTGCGTGCCCGTTGTCTCCGATCGCCTTCCAACTTGCTGCCGCAAGCTATGTTCCCGCCCTGAAAAGCAGGACGCGCCCTTCTGTAAGGTCGATCTTCGAGGCAAAAGAAATCCTGGCGAGTGCGCGTCCGGCGCGCGGGCAGTTCGCTCAAGGTTTTGCTCCTGCTTGATGGGCCGTCATCGACGAGGAGGCCGTCAGCGTCGCCTTCCGGGGCTACACGCCGCTGCCGCTCGAGGACTGCCTCTATGCTCTGCAGCCACGATCCCGCATCTGACACGGCCTTCATGGTACCGCTGCCTTCAGCTGCGGGCTGCCTGCCGGCGCCATTATGAGCCTTGCCTGCGCGCGTGCTCGAGCCGAAGACGCGGGCGATCGGAATGGGAATATTCTATACGGCTTTCCACATCGCTCGGCTCCGCGAGTGCCGCGCTCGACTTCGGCGCGGTCATGCTCCTGGTTTGCCCAGCAATTCTGTGGGTCTTCCACCGTACTGCTGGCCAAAATCGCCCGGCACTTCCCTGAGGCGGCCGGTGCCAAAGCCACAGCCAACCTACTGCTGCTGTTGGCCGCCGCTCTGTGGAGGTTCGGGAACGTGGCGCAACGACGGTGCTCGATCATCTCGATGCGCTGAGCGCCGTCGGCCTACGCTGCCTGGTCAAAGGGCTGCTCGTGCAGCCCTTTGACCTGATCGAACGGCCGCTACGTGCCGGCGGGCCCTCCCTTTTCCAGCATTGCCCGGTGGTCGTGCTGTTTGCCGTCTCCATCATGCTGCGGCAGTTCTGCTCTCTTCGCCACCGTCACCAATGCTTTCTTGCAATGGGGTGACGCAGCTATGGGCGAACCTTACGGCGCCGACGCTCTCTTGCCTCAATGCTTGGCGGCGAGCTTCATTTCGGCAGCCCTGCCGTCTCAGATGGATCCTCATCGATCGGAATCGTAACCAAGCCGACGCGACCTAGCCGCGCCTGGCGAGGTTCCCCAGCGACCAACGCAGTGGGAGGATCGACCCTGCAGACCAAATGAACACGAGACACGCGTCACATCACTTCCGATCCACCAATCGGCCGATATGCTCTAGAGACGTCAGTTTGTTCATCAGGCCAGCCTTGGAAAGCCTGGGTGCATGGTCGAGACGCGGCCCATGTTGCGGTCGCTGGGGTGAGAGCGCGTTGACGTTGGCACCAAGCGTTTCGTCAAGCGTTCGGGCAATGCCGTCGGCGCCAAGCAGAAGCATAGGCAGTCGGTAGGCCTCGGCCCAGGCACGCCAGTCGGCGGCAACAAGTTCGAGGTCGTCGGACACCAGCAGCGGCACCGTCAGCATCGGATCATTGTGCAGAAGCTTGAGCTCCGCAGTGAATTTTTCATCCGGATCCTCCATCGCGCAGGCGGCCACGCCGCGGAAAACCTTGGCGGGAAGGGCAATGATTGCCGGCACGCTGCTTGCATCCTGCGTGCGGCGGACCACCACACCACGTTGGTTGAGGGTGAAGGTCACGTCGCCATAGTCGTCGTGCGTGGTATAGCTCACCGTCTCCGGCAGGCGCGATGGGTCGAGACGCCTGTTGCGGCCGGTCCAGGAACTCGTCTCCGGTTCAGTATGAGCCCGCTTACCATCGTCCATCATTGGCACCTGGAGAAAGAACGGGCTTAAGCAAAGCACGCAACCAACGACCCGAGTGAGCCCCAATCCTCTGCGGCGCCGCCGTTTTCGGCTTGCGTCCAGCAACAGCTGCGTGCCTTCGCAATCTCTACCCCCTTATTGAGGTCGAACCGTACCCGGCTCGAACTCTCAGGACATGTCCTACTGCCAAATAAAATAGCAGTGTACTGTGTATTAGCGATTACTAATTTATGTCAATTTTTTGGTACTTTGGCAAAAAGGCCGGCTGAGCTATGCGATTCGATTACCGCGTGGATGAAAACGACGCTTGCTGGCCCCCAGCGCAGAAAAGAGCTTCGCGCCAGCGACATCTGCCTCCCTGAAGATCCAGCCTAAGGGGCGGCTGCGAACCGCGGGATCGACTTTGATTTCTTCAAACCGTTGTCTGACCTATGAGGGAGGGGGCCTCCGACAAGCGCCCCCATTGTCTTGGGCCACGGT
This sequence comes from Mesorhizobium sp. Cs1321R2N1, assembly GCF_037179725.1. NCBI lineage: Bacteria > Pseudomonadati > Pseudomonadota > Alphaproteobacteria > Hyphomicrobiales > Phyllobacteriaceae > Mesorhizobium > Mesorhizobium sp. Cs1321R2N1. Next base: position 66,425 of record NZ_JAPYKP010000004.1, read on the forward strand.
AATTATCAATCGCAGCGGAACGCCCGCCTGGGCGGCGAGCTTTCCTGCCGGCCGGAGGCCAGGAGAGTGAGGTCGAAGCCCCACCGCTGGTTCCGCAGCCCCATTCCCAGGCGTCAACGGCGAGAGATCATGAGGCACAGCTGGCGCAGGTCGCCGTCATAGGTGTCTTGGCTGTTCAGCACATCGACACAACGCTTCTTCATCCTCGTCAGTTGAACTTCGACATATCCGCCACAACGGCCGGCATCTTATCCGGAATGCGGGTTGCTCCTGGGGTGCTTAGCGTGCCGGGGACCGTTCCGACCACACCAGCGTTGAGACCGGTACCCACTCCCAACCTGCACCGACGCCGGCTGTTCCACCGACATTGGCGCCAAGCCCAGCCGGCTCCGGCATTTACGCCACCCGAGCCGTCCACAGAGGCGCCAAGGCCGGCGTTGCTAATGCCTTGAGTTGCTTAACGGAGATTACCGTCGTTCGTCGTGGTTCTCATCTGTTTAAGAATGTAGAAAAGATTTTCTTAAAAGTTTCCAAGTTACTCATTTTTGTTCTCGTAATGTCCATCGAAAGCTCATTCCTAACATTCCGTGTTTGTTCTTATTGCAACTAGCCTAGGTAGGGGCCGTGTTGGGAAGCCGTTTCTTCCAAACAACGAGAGAGCCCTATGCCAGTCTGATTACGTCAGCGAGCATCTCGGTCATTCCGGCCGATATGGCCGCCGGCCAAAGCGGACATTACTGGTGCTGATGCTGAGGTCGCGGTTGCGCCGGATGCGGTAGTCGACGCTCAGTAACCATGTGCTTGACGGTCCGCTGCTGTAGCGGCTGTCAGCGCGCTTCGAGATGATGCCTTCGAGTCCCATCCTCCCGGCGGAGCGGAAGATCGCAAGCGCACTGCCCTCGAAATGCTCGCTGTATTGGATCTTGCCGAGCCCAGGCTCAACCAGTTGCCACAGCGCCTCCTTGCGCCGCAGCAGCGGAAAGGCGGCTAGATCGCGGCCGTCGAGATGGAGGATATCGAACGCGACGAACACCAGCCGGCTCGGCTCGTTCCAGATCGCGCTTTCGAGCACAGGGCAATCGGGATCTCCCTGCTCGCCTCGCACAATGACCTCACCGTCGAGAATGGCAGTCCGGCACGGTAGATCGACGGCCAGTGCGATGGGCCAGTATTTCCTGGTCCAGTCACGGCCGTTTTGCTGTAAAGGCGGACGCCTCATTATCGATGACGATCTGCGTTCGATAGCCGTCGAGATTGGTCTCGTGGACCCATCCCTCATCCGCAGGCGGCAGCTCTACCCGAGTCGGGATCTGCGGCGGAATAAACTCCAGCCGGCCGCCATTGACCTTGGCACGCTTGCTCAATGGCGCCACCTTTGATCGCGCAGCGGCGGCTGACCGGCACAGGCAGCACGACATCGACCCAACATGATGCCTGCCACCTGTACCGAGCCCCCCAAGCCGCTGCGAATATCTGCGCACAAGGCCAATTTGTCGTTAGCTTTGCATCCTAATACTTGTCCTGGCGTACATATCTCGCTCGGTGCGGGGGCTCTTACACCGTTCCCGACCGGCTTAATGCTGTCCGGATTGCCGCCAGCCTGCGTAGCTCTTGCCTAGAGCGTTCGTCATTTCACGGAAACGCACACCGCTCTAACTCTTTGATTTTCGATCCAATCGGGGCGAAACCGTTTGATGCTTCTCCTGGATTGCGATTTTCGGACAAACTTGGTCAGTCCATCAAAAGCACCACAGCAGGGTGCAGCTTCTTCAGATTAGGCAATGATTTTGACTGCCAGGGTATGTCGGGCGTTCCACGCACGACAAGTCGAACATCGGGATGCTTACGCACCTCGATGGTAAATTTCGCCAGCAGGTTGATGCCGGAAGAGTTAAGGAAGTGAAGGTCCTTCAGATTGAGCGTAATAGAGGCGGGATTCGAGGCAAGAACACTCGCCGCCAACGCCGCGATAGGCGCACCAGCGTCGGAACTGGCAAGTCGCATTGCGCCATAAAAGAAAATCTCGCTTTCTTCAGTCCATACGCGGTAGTCGTCTGTCTTGATTTCCATAGCTTGGCATCGTTTCATTTGGTTGTGGGTTGCGAGATCGGAATGGAGGCGTATGTCTCCACGCAAATCCGATCGGTTTCGTCGGTGGCGCTGAATATCCAAGCCAGGCGCGCGCCGTAGTCGCTCATCAACGTCAGCAATCCTAGTCCGGAGCCTCCCACGTCGGGGTTGGCGGCATTGGCTTCGATTCGCTGTATTAGCAGGTCCATAGGGTCGCCAACCGTGATGTCCGCCAGGAGGCTTTGGAACTCAGACGCATCTTCACCACCGACGTCATTCGACACCTTGAGCTTGAAGCACTCCGAATCCATCGACGCCTCGATCACGATCTCACCCGGTGCGCGAAATTTGACGGCATTTTCGATGAGTTCGTTGACCAGATATCCAATGCTGTGCCGCACTTCCATGTAGTCATTGCGGGAGGACCGGAAGCGCAACGCGAAAAGATCGGCGATGAAGTCTGAGGTCGTGGCACAATGACGCCAACCTAAGTCGAGAGGCCCGTCGAACAGCCGCACGCGACTGATGCTCTCCTTCATCCCGATCGCAATATCAGGGGTCCCGAACAGCGTTGTCATGGCTATGTATGCCTTATGATCACGAGGGTGATGTCGTCGTGGATCTTCTGGATCCCGATATGGGCCATCAGATCGTCGATGATGCCGGTCTTGATTTCCTCGGCGCTGCTGCCGTGACGCTTTTGCGCACTTCGGCACAGGCGCTCGAACCCGAACAGAGTTTTGTCCTGATCCTCAGCCTCGGTCACACCGTCGGTGTGGAGTACGATCACGTCGCCGCTCCCGAACAGGATGTCACGCGTGGCAATGAACTTCGAGATGTCGTTCTCCAGGCCAACCGGCAGACCCAGATCAATCGTATCGATACGTTCGACTGCCCCATCCGCACGCACGACCAGAACGTCCTCATGCTGGCCGGATAGCGTTACCCGCTCATCCTCGAAGTCAAGGAAGGCCAGCGAGAGATGCTTGTCGCTGTTCGTCCGCTCGATGTTCTTGTAGATGGCCCTGTTCAATCGATCGAGAAACTGGTGCGGATCCCCCTCGTTGGTCTCCTGCAACGCGCGTGCAACGGATTGGACCATTAGCATCAGCACGCCACTCTCGAGACCATGACCGGTCACGTCGCCGATGCCGATCTTGACCCGTGGCCCATTCTGCAGGACGTCGTAATAGTCGCCGCCGACCTCGTCGGCTGGCCGCATGTAGGCTGCGATCTCCAGCCCCGGAATGGCCTCGAGTTCGATTTGCTTCGGCAGGACCATCATCTGGATCTGCCTGGCGACCGCCAGTTCGGCACCAAGGCGGACGTTCTCGTCCTGGAGCTTTTCGTTGAGTGCGGAAATCTCCTGATTTGCGTCCCCGAGTTCCCTGGTTCGTTCATCGACGAGTTGCTCGAGGTTTTCAGTGTGAAAGCTGATCTGCTCGGCCATCCGGTTGAAGGCGATGCCTGCAGCTCCAACCTCGTCGCGCGTTGGAATGTTCACGCGGACTGAATAGTCTTTGGACTGGAGCCGCTGGGCAGCGCTGGCAAGTGCTCTGAGCCCCGCAGTGATTCGCTTCGAAATTCCGAGCACAGCGGCAAAAACAATCAGAAGCGAAACGGCGATCGCGGCGATCTGGAAGAGCAGTATACGGTTGGTCGCGCGGGAAATACTCTTCTGCGCGGCGAACAGGGAGGCATAGATCTCCCGTTCGGGAACGACGATCCCGACCGACATCATTTCGGACTTGATCGGTCCCGAACTCCACAGATTGGTCGGCTTCAATCTTTTGAGAACAACGATGTAGGGTACGCGTTCGCCCTTGTCATCGAGCATGATATGCTGAATGACACCGTCATTGTTCTGGTCGAGAGGCAGCGACGCGATAGCTGGCTGCGTGCTTCCCCGCAGGGATCTTTCCAGGCCGGTGACGCCCTGGGTGCCCGCATCGCTCGATGACGTCAGGCCGATGATCGCCTGACCCGACGGATTGATCGCCACCACGTTGCCGGTCGACATCGTGAGGAAGCCGAACCCGGTTCCAGCGATCTTCACACGTTCGACGACTTCCGCGAGTTGATCGAGAGTGATGTCCGCTCCCGCCGTACCGGCGATGCCGGTGCGATCGCGCGTCCACAACGGGTGGAAAAAGCTGACGATCAGCTTTCCCGTGATTGCATCGGTGTAAGGCGCTGTCTGGGTGATATCGTCAGCAACCGGACGCGAGGCCGAATCCCTGGCCCACTGCTGCCATGATCCATAGATTCCGGGAAAGAAAAACTCCCAGAACTCCGCCTTGTTGTGCCCTGGATAAAGCCGGTCGAAGGTCTGTGCCTGGTCCGTATACGGTACCGTCCTGAAGATCGGCCGTTCTTTTGGACCAATATAGTACATCTGCAGTTTGGACGCCCCGCTGGCCATGAGCGTTGGCGCAACGAGATCCAACACGGTGCTGTCTTCTATTTCCCGTTGAACGCCTGGCAGCGGACTGTGGTCGGCGCCCAGCAGGTAGCCCCAGACGCTGACCACGGAAGGCGCGCCCGGCAGGTTCTGCGCCCAATCGCCCCGCGCATCGTAGACTACCTTCGCGGAGCCGGGCGCCTCCTGCGAAAGCGTGGCTCCGACCTGTTGCTGCCTGCCTGGATCGTCGATTTGAGCCTGTAGCACGCCCGCCAGGGCCTTGACGTCGCCATGGACTCGATCGAGCAGCAGGTCGACGCTCAGCGCTGTCGATTCGGCATAGGAACGAATGTATTCCTGATTTGCGGTCGTCAGGCCCTCGCCGACTTCCGACGTGGCATCGCGCGAAAGCTTTTGAACGTTCCAAAGCGCCAGCCCACCGCTCAAAAGGAGGTCGAACAGTACGGCGCCACCAACGACCAATACGAATTTCGCTCGAAAGGAGCGCAGGCCGAAGCGCGGTGTACGCTCATCGTCTGCTTTCATTGGGGCCGTCGCCCCGATGCGACCCAGATCGGCCAGCCCGCATAACCCTTGGGGTGGAGCGCGGCGAAAATGTGGTCCTCGAAGCCCTGCCGGAACCGTGCGACGAACTCCGGTCCATCGCCGCGCTTGGTCGCCATCTCGCCCGCATAGACATCCGACCAGGCCGCAATGACGTCGGCGAAGTCCTGCGGATCGCCGTCCAGGTTAGTGACCATGAAGGTCTCCACACGGATGTCTTCGAATCCGGCTTCTACCAGGTATCGCCGGCTCTTGGGCCCAAGCTCGACGTCCATCTCGAAATGCCCGAAGAGCTTCGCCACCTCGTTGTAGGTCCAGCGAATGCTTTCGGCGCGGGGCTCGCCGAGGCAATGCGAATTCTTCTCGTTGGTGATATAGACCCGCCCGCCTGGCTTGCATATGCGGTAGAGCTCCTTGAGAATGAGTTCAGGTCGATTGAAGATTTGCAGGGAATGTCGGCAGGTGACCAAGTCGAACTGCCCTTCATCGAGCAGCATCTCCGACGCATCACCATAGGTATACTCGATGCCCCGGATGTCGAACTCCCGCATCACGCGTCGAGCATAGTTCAGGCTTGACATGGAGTGATCGAGGGCGACGATCCGCGATGGCTGGAACTCCTTCTGCGCGAGCACGGCGAAATCACCGATCCCACAACAAATGTCAGCCATAACGATCCCGGGCCTCATGCCGTGTCGCGGCAAGATTGCGCGCTCGTGGCGCCATGTCATCTTTGTCTGAGTGCGCAGGATCGGTACGAACCCGCCTTCCTCAAGGAAGCCCTGCCCCGGATAGAATTCGGTGTCATACTCCTCGACCGTGATATTCGGTTCTATGCCGCTCAAGCGACCAAATTTTCGCGAGGTCCATCCGACGACGCTTGACGTGATGACGACGAATTTGAGATCGGGTCGAGCGCGACAAGCGTCGATGATGATCCTCGAAAAGGTGTGAAACGCAGCATTGTTCATCTGCGTCAGGCGCCTGACATTGACGTAGAGAACGCCGCGCACGCGGCCGATCGCATCGCGAAGCAACGCTATGCTGGGCCCAAGCTCATCAATCGCCTGAGGCCGGACCACTCCCGATATGCAAAACTCCTGGCTATTGGCGTCGTATTGCACCTTGAAGCGCGGGAGAAGGTCGTAAGGGCTCAATTTTGCAAGCCCTCCAGGGAAAGATCCACGACAAGCTTGATTGCATCGCCCTCGGCTTCCTCGATCCAGAATGTCGCGTTGTAGTCGACAGCCAGTTCCAGAAGTACAACGTCACGGCTGGGCGCGAGATCCCCAGACACCGAATTGAGGTATCGCTCTGTGGCCTCTATCCCTGCGAGTTGCGACACGGCTTCTTCGTAGAATTGCCGCTCCTCAGGCACGCAAGGAAATGTCAACTCGATTCTATCCGTTCCACCATGGCGAGACACCCTGCATGCCAGTTCGCCGTCGGCATGGCGCGTGCGAAAGGCGACTTCCAGCAATTCATTGAAGGCAGAGGAAAAGAGATTTGAGTGATGGACCGAGTCTGACCTGTTTTGGCTGATCATCCGCGCCATGTATGTCGAGACATAGTCGCAATGTTTCCAAGCGGAGACAAAAGCTTTGATTTCCATATCGATCTGGATCATCGGTGCAAAGGTCGGCTCGCCAGCCAGGTGATGATGAACGGTTCCCATTGGCTTCCTCACTTGCTCCATCATTATTGAATCCTCCCGGGGGGATGGCCTCCGCGAGACAAGGTTCGCCGCGCCCGATGAGTCAGTCTCGCACCGACCCGAAGAATTGCGCGGTATCTGCCTTGATCTTTCTGCAAATCTCCACTTTACCGTAAACAAAGGGTATGAGGCGCTAGAGCGCCCGATTTGATCGCTCCATCGCCCGTACCACCCTCAGCGGGGACCGCCTGATGAAATCGCTGACCGCCTCGACGCCAAGTGGCCGCCCCAGGAAATTTCCTTGCAGACAATCGCAATTTTCCTTGATCAGCCACCTTGCCTGTGCCGACGTCTCGACCCCCTCCGCAGTGACATTTATCCCCAGGCCGTGTGCCAGATTCATGATTGATCGCACGATGGTTTGGCTTTTGAGATCGGTATCCAGGTCCGCGATAAAGTACTGATCGATCTTCAATGTATCGAACGGAAAGTTCTTGAGGTAGCTTAGTGATGAGTAGTACGTTCCAAAATCGTCGAGGGAAATTCGTATTCCCAAAACGTTCAGAGTATTCAGTGTGTCGATATTGTCGATCGTCTGCTCAAGCAGGACCGTCTCAGTGATCTCAAGTTCAAGTCTGTCGGCTTCGATTCCGACCGCGTCGATGATCTGAGCGACGGTGTCCGTCAGCGAACCGCTAAGGAACTGAGCTGGTGACAGGTTGACTGCGACTGTCAGCGAGGAAGGCCACGTCATTGCCTGGCGACAGGCTTCCTCGAGCACCCATCGTCCAATGTCGTCCATCAGACCGTCGGCTTCGGCGATCGGTATGAACACGTTGGGGGGAATGATTCCGACCTCGGGGTGCCGCCACCGCAGCAGCGCTTCGAAACCGATCACTGAGGAGGGAGGCCGAATGAGCGGCTGATACTCCAGATAAAGCTCGCCCCGCGCCAGCGCGGTTCGAAGGCTGCGTCTCAGATTCTCGCGTTGCTCGAGCAAGAGCAGCATCGAGCGGTTGAATGTTCGAGCGCAGCCGCGTCCGTCTGTCTTGGCCGCGTAAAGAGCAATGTCGGCGGCTTTCATCAACTGTTCGCCATCGGTCCCGTGCTCCGGCCCGAAAGCAATTCCGATGCTCGAGCCGACGAAGACGGGAATGCCGTTGATGACGAACGGGTTCTTGAAAGCGTCGACCAGCGATCCGGCGAGGCGCTCAGCCTCTGCGGGCTGCTCCTTTCCCAATTGGATGACAGCGAACTCATCGCCGGCATACCGGTATGCGGATTCGCCGTCCTGTAACGCGTCGCGGATACGACCCGCCGCGAGTTGAAGAAGAGTGTCCCCTGCGCCATGGCCGAGCGTGTCATTGACCGCTTTGAAATCGTCAAGATCGATTTGCAAAAGGGCGGTTTTCGGCTTTGATCCGCCGAGGGCGGCCATTGCCCGCTGCAGCCGCTCGCCGAATCGCCGGCGATTCTGCAGTCCGGTCAGCACGTCGTGTGTCGCTTGATGGAGCAGAATTACATGCTCTTGCTCCTCTACCACGCTCCGCCCATCGCGCTCCCTTGATTCGATGATTCCCACCCCATTTGCAGTGGCGAAGACGAAAGCGGACCGCGGCGATTCATCCGATGATGGTGGCAGATCAATGCTTGCCGGTGAGCCGCCATGGAACACACGAAGAAATTCGTCACGATATTTCGCATCGAGGAAGCTCGGGTAGATCTCCCAAACGGCGGCACCCGGCACCACCGCACCTCCGTACACGCCTTTGAGTTTGGCTGCGTAGTGCGTCAGACAGAAGTCGCGATCATAAAACGACAAAATTTCGGTCGTGTACGCCAAAAGGTCAGCGAACAGCGCTTCGCCGTGACGTGGTGCATCGCCTGAGGAAGGCCCCTCACTCTCTGTGCCGACCCCTGTTGCCTCCGGGTGCAATAGCCACCTCCATAGGCGGTAAGAATGTGCTTCCCCAGTCCAGAAATAGCATAGCTGTCAAGCTTCGCAAACATTCAACTCGCAATCTCAACAACAATCGCGTGCCGCGTATTTGCAATGCATGCTCCCCGTGATTGGCGGCGATAACGATGAACAGTTGGTTAATAAACCGGAATCGGCTATATGACTGATAGCGCGGTGGATGGGACACGAAATATTCTGGTTCATGTGGCAGCGTGATCTTTCCCGCCCCTGTGTGACCCGCCCGCATCAACATTCCGATCGGCAATCAGCTTCCGAGCGCCTTTAGCCAGCCTTCAAAGGAAGGGGCCTCGTCGTGTCCGCCAGGCGAAACGGGGTGGGCAGGGCGCGGCAACACCACGGCACTGCGACCTTCGCGGGGGCTGTAACCGAATTCCTTGCTGAATGCTCGGCTGAAATTAGCCGCTGAACTGAACCCGAAGGCTTCCGCAATTTCAACAATGCGCCGGCCGTCCGCCGGATCGCTGAGCGCGACATGGGATGCCAGAAGGCGACGGCTTTGTATGTAATGGATAACCCCACCGCTTGGTTCGAACAATTGATAGAGACGAGAGCGCGAGACGCCGAGCGCCCGGCACATTGAATCCGGTGTCAGATGAGCAGCGTCCAAATTGTGTTGGACGTGTCGACGCGCTCGCTCCATCAGCGCAACACTCGCCAACTGTTCGGCGACCGCGGCATGTTCCGCCGGAGGCGCGAGGCAGGCAATGACCATGCTGCGCGTCGCGTGAACGATGCGGGGCAGATCTTCAGCCGTCAGATTGCGCATTCTTGCTTCGATGCTGTTGAGGTAGTCGACCAGGAGGTTGGCAAAGTTGCCGGACAGAATTGAATTGTTCTTTGCGTCGAGGGTTGACGCCGCGTCCGAGAACAAATCACGTGGAAGGTAGAGGAAGAGACTTTCCGAGCCCGTTACTCTCCCGCGAAACGGATAGCCAAGCGATCTGATCTCCAATTTGCCCGGCTGGTTTTCCGCGACGCGGCGATCGACCTCCGTCCACGACCGGCCAGTGCGAGGCAAGACAATATACCAGTGATCGATGGAACTGGATCGGAGCTTCGCGGTGGAGCGCACGTAGCTGTGTGCCGCCGCGCGCTGTTGAACAATCAGCATGCCACCGAGATTCCAAGCCGTGTGGTCGGCGGGAAAGCCATCGTTCAGCGATTTGTCATCCGGCAATCTGACTTCGACTAGCGGCGCTATATGCGCTTGCCAAGCGGCGAATTGATCCGCTGGCGCCAGTTCGAGCGTTGAAAAGAGCAGGGGTTCGAACGCCGGCGCGAGCGATGGCGCATCCTCTTTGTGGACTTGGCCTGCGCGCGGCCAACGACGCCGATCACTGTCCCGCGGCTGCCCCGCAGAGGGCTCGTCTTGCCTCTTATTGTCCATCGCGTGGTGCCATATCCGAATCGGGTATGCTCCATGCCCCTCTCAATCATGTGGTGTACTTCAGGCATCTGGCAAGACTGGTGAACTCGAGTCGACCGAAACGGCGATCACGCTGGATTACGGCGAGAAATGCATTCCGAGATAAGTTTCTGGATGCGAAGCCAACGACACTCTTCGACCTGAGGGTATAGAAACGAGCATCGTGGGATACTGGTTGAGGAGACCACCGAAATGACCACAAAACTCGATAGCGAAGCTCGTCGCAGGATAATTCTTGACGGATACGATAACAACGAGCCGTTGAAAAATATTGCGGCAAAGATCGGATGCTCACTGGCGAGCTTAAAAGTCACCGCCAGTAAGCTCGGTTGCACTAGAACGCCAAAGGAAGCAGCTGAATTTCGACGTGGGTTCCAAATCCCTGAAAACAAACTGCAAGATTACTACAGACTCATGATCGCCGGACAATATAAATCCCGAGAGTGCGCGATCATTCTAGGTTTGATAATAGAGCAGTCCTCAGTCAGTAAGTAAACGAATTTCATCGCACTGCGGGCGATGTCGCACTTAGACAGCCATCGCTTTAGCGGTTCATCAGCAAAAAAGCCCGCCGAAAGAACGGGTAGCGGGCTCTGAAAGGTTCGCCCAGATGCTGCGTCGGGATTTGTATCGCACCTGCCTCAGCCCTCATGATCTGACTGTTTGCGAACGGGTGTTCGAACGGATCTGCGCGGATGAACATCTCGACCCTTTGGACCCGGACGCCGAAATCTTGGCGGTGATGATTGTGGCCGTGTTTAGAAATGTTCACACCAGCGAATGCGAATTGCTTGAGGCGGTCAGGTCTCGGCGGCAAAAGGCTGTAGGAATCGGGCATTAGTATATGCCGCCCAAAGGTAGGCCAGAAATTGATAGGGATGCATAAACGCGATTAGGCGCGCCGCATGAGTTGAGATTTGCTTGGTGCAAACGGACCTATCGGCCGTGACGTCGGCTGGCGTTTGGGCCAGGTAGCGCGTTCAACCCACTGCTTAAATGTCTGCCCAGTGCTTTTTGGAAGCCAGAAGCCGCGTGTCCGCTGCCGCGGCGCGCCGATGGGCGAGGAGCCAATGCTCTCGCCGCCCCGGCCAAGCTCCGGCGCCCAAAGTGAGCAGATGTTCGACAGGAAGGCAGCGGAATAGGCAAAACCCCCAGGCGAAAGCCACCGCGTCCGCTTTGCGCCGTTGGTATTCGAGCGTGGGCCCTCCATCACGACGCGTCAGGCTGAAGGAGCCTCGCGCAGACATCGCGAATGAGCCGCGGCAGGACGATGAACGAATAGCCGACATGCAGCCGCTCGAGCGGCGTGTGATAATCGCGTCCCCATGGACCGATGTTGATGGTCGGTATGTTGGCCAGTGCTCGCTTCGGAGGCCAGCGCACGGCGTCTTTCCACGCCGGCGTGTTGCGGGCGACAATGTCGAGGGAGGATTCGTTCGCTTCGCCAAAAAAGCTCATGTCCGAGATCCCGGCGAAATAGTCCGCGCAGGTGACCACATTGCCATAGCGTGCCGCTGCCTCATTGGCGACGTCGATTGCAGCCGCTCGCAGCCTGACGGCTGCCGGCTGCGCGGAAAGGTTCGTCGGCAGATAGGGTATTGATCCGAAAGCCTGTCACTATGGCTGGCCCGGCCAAGCGGCTGAGCTCCCAGGCCTGCTCGGTCAGCAATCGGCACTTCTCGGGCAGTGGCTGGTCGCCGGCGGCGATCGAGGCAGAAACACCTTCGAACCGCGTCCGCTCCGACTGGTCGATACGCGCCAGCAAAGTCTCATACCGGTGGACCGGGATCAATTGCACCATCTCCAGCAGACCTGTTTCGTGCTGCGCAGAGACGCGGTGCCGGAACTCCCGTAACAGGTTCGAAGCCGCTTCAGCACATAGGCTATCGAACCGGTCGAGCACCTCATCGGGCGTCCGGCGATAACTCAGCACATTGAAAGTGGCATGGGCGGTCCCCGGTGTCGTAACGTCGTATCGGGTCTTCCCGTCCGCAATCCCGAGCAGGCTGGGCGGCGTGCCGGGTGCGGTTCCGCACGCGTCGGTGAGCTCGGGTGCCCATTCGATGCGGGCAGCGATCGCGGCGGCGATCGCCCCCGCATTGAGCCCATTCAAGGGAAAGCCGCTATGTGTGGGGACGCCAACCACCCAGGCGGCCGGAAGCAGCTTGCGACAGTTCCCAGCGCGATGACGCGACCCTTGCTGCCGTCGCCATCATCCGCGATAGCATCAAGATTAATCACCGCAAGCAAGTCGAGATCGCGCTCCTCGCAGAGTCCAGGCAGGATCTGTGCCGCCTTACGGGCGCCGGCGGAATTGTTCTCCTCGTCCGGCACCGCGATAAAGAGCAGATTTCCAACCGGCTTTGCGCTTTCGGCAAATTCGGCACATACCGCCAGCCCCGCTGCCAGGCCAGCTTTCATGTCGAGAAGGCCGCGTCCGGCAACGAATTCGCCGCCCGCGAAATCCTCGTGCGCCAGGACGGCGGCTGGCGCCTTGGCGAGGACGAGGGAATCGCGCAATGCCTTTGTCAGGGCGTCGGGCCGAGTGGCCAGATGCTCCAGCTGTCCGTAGTCGCTTGTCCCGACGGTGTCGTAGTGACCGATCAAGAGCACGGTCGAGCGACCGGAGCCGCGCAGAAGCATCGCCACGCAGTGACGGCCGTCCTGAGGTTTGACTTCGATCGTCCAGACCTCGGCGTCCTGAAATGCCGCTTGCTCTCGGAGGTGCGCCGCCAACCATGGGCCGAAGGCAGCCTCGCCGTCAGTGCCGGTGATGCTTTTCTGCTCGGTCAGTCCGATCGCCCACCGCTGCGCGCGGCTGGACAGTGTCTCGATGGAGCGTGGGTCATTGCGGTCCTGGCATTCGCGTGGGCACGGTGGACCCTAACTTGGTCAAGCGATCTCTCTCAAGCGCACTTTGACGGTGGCTTAGTGGATTGGCTCGGAAGGCATTCTTTCTCACAAGGAACTTTCGGCCAACTCTCCCCGCGTTGCTCTTGGATCCCAAAAAGCTCTTGGCCGACGGAACATCGCAGGTTCCATGAAGTTGGGGCAGTACGGAGGAACGTGCCATGAACAGTGTCATCTATCTTATCGGCCTCGTCGTTGTCGTGCTCGCGGTCCTCTCCTTCCTCGGTTTTCACTAGGTGACCCATGCAACGTAATGACGGCCAGGGCCGTAACCCCGCTGATTTCGACAAGGCGACAAGTGACGTTTCCGACAGGCTTGCCCGGGAAAAAGAGCGCGCGAGCGAGTTGCTTCACGATGCCCGCGACGAACTGACCCGCAAGGCTGGCGACTACGCGACAGAAGCCACGCAGGTTGTTTCGGACAAGGCGCAGGAGACGCAGCGCGACATTGCATCGAGCTTGGCGGCGTTGGGGGGCGCGCTACGCGCGGCCAGCGATCACCTGGCCAACAATGATGAAAGGACTGCATCGAAATTTGCCTTGGAGGCCGCCGGCGGCCTGGAGCGGCTTTCCTCCTCGTTGAAACAAAAACCGTTCGGCCAGGTGCTTGAGGATGTGCAGTCCTTCGGCCGGCAAAACCCCGGTGCCCTGCTCGCTGGCTCCGTATTGGCTGGATTGGCGCTTGGACGCTTCATCAAAGCCTCCCCACCGACAAGCCCCGAAGCATCTCGGAGTGCCTCGGGAGACGCCAACTCGCAGACCGTTCGAGCTGCTGATTGGTCGGCTGACAGGCCCCGAGCATCCCGAGGCTATGGCAATGCCGATGACGACCTGACTACGCAGGATGCGGAGCAAGACAGATGAACACTCAGGACAATCCCAGCCTCGCGACGCTGGTGACCGACTTGGCTCAAAACGTCACCACGCTGGTGCAAACCGAAGCCAGGCTTCTGCGGGCGGAGCTCTCAGAAAAGCTTACCAAGACGGGAGCTGGCGCCGCCGAGGTGCTGGGCGGAGCAATCTGCCTGCTCGCGGCTTTGATCGTGCTGCTGCAAGCACTGGTCATCGCATTGACTCGGGCAGGGTTGGGCGCCGGGTGGTCCTCCCTGTTGGTCGGCGTGGTGGTAGCAATTCTTGGCGTCATCCTGCTGCGCACCGGGATGGCAAGCATGGCGCCTTCCGAACTTACTCCTGACCGGACGCAGGAACAGCTCAGGCGCGACGCGAATGTGATCAAGGGACAAGTGAGATGACCGAGAAATCCGCAGCCGAACTTGAACGCGAGGCGGAGGCCGCGCGCGCCAGGGTGGTGGAAACCGCCGAATCCATTCGAGGCAAGATGACACCGGGGCAATTGCTGGACGAATTCACCGGCATCTTCTCGGGGGGAGAAAGTTCGGCCATGCTCGACAACCTGAGAACACAGGTCAGGGACAATCCGTTGCCCGTGACGATGGTGGGCGCAGGTCTGGCTTGGCTGATGCTGGGCAGCGGTCCATCGAACGGCAGCCGGAGCCGCCCGGCCGCGTATGCGGCGCCTACTCCCCCCAGCGGGCGTGACGAGGCGGAGGGCGGCGGCTTGGGCAGCACGCTCTCCGAAACCGCTGAATCGCTCTCGTCGGCCGCAAGCAGCGTTGGAGCCACAATATCAGGAGCAGCACGGGGTGCCGCCGAAGGACTGGCGAGCAACGCTACCAGTGCAGGATCGACGGCTGGCGGGATGGCTGCGAAAGCCAGCCGCTCGGCACAGGAGCTGTTGAATGATCAGCCCTTGGCCGTTGCGGCGGTCGGTCTCGCCATCGGCGCCGCGATAGGCGCCATGCTGCCCCATACCGCGATGGAGGATGAGCAACTGGGCGGATATCGCGAGAAGGTTCGCCAGACCTCGGAGAGCATACTCGAGCAAGGCGTCGATCAGGCCAAGCAGGTTGCCGCAGACGCCTATGAGACGATCAAGCAGGAAGCTGGACGGCAGGACACACAAGCAGGCACGGTGGCCGACAAGATTGGTGAAATCGTCAAGTCTGCGGCTGATACGACAGAGCAGTCCGTACGCGAAAGGGTCTCTCGTCCTCCAGAGCAAAAATCCTAGGTGTGTAGTCCCCAACTGTGATGGTGTAAAAACAGAGCTGGAGCCATCGGCGGTATTCTGGTCGGCGAACGTTAGGCCAGCTTTTTCAACATTGGCCGATAGCTGCCCAACTGGCGGCGCCAACCACCACTTCATCGCGGGCAGACGGGCTCACGGCAAGGTCCGTACATGCTCGATGGCCTGGCGTAGACGTCGGATTCCCGCCTGGCTCTCGGCCTTGTTGCAGGCGGCATAGCCAAGCACCAGGCCATTGCCGGAGGATGACCAGTAATATTTCGACAGCGGCGATGCGTTGACACCGAGTTTGTCGGCACAATGCACGACCGCCCGATCGTCACAGCGTTCGTGAAGCGAGGCAACGACCTGGATACCGGCTTCCGCCGCCGAAAGAGTGATGTGATCGGCCAGTTCGGTCTCGCACAGTTCGTAGAAAAACTTGCGTCGCTCGGCGTAAATGCGGCGCATGCGCTTGAGGTGGCGGCTCATGTGACCTTCATCGATGAAATCGGCTAGCGCCGCCTGAAGCACCAGGGGTGCGAACTGCCCGGTGGTGCTCAGCGCATGCGGAATGCCCTTGCACAAGGCTGCGGGCAAGACCATGAACCCCAGCCTGAGCGCCGGAAACAGCAACTTGGCAAAGGTGCCGACATAGATGACCCGGTCAGCGTAATCCATGCTCTGTATGGCGGGGACCGGCCTTCCCTGAAATCTGTACTCGCCGTCGAAGTCATCCTCGATGATCCAGGAATTGTTGCGCTCGGCGATTTCGAATAGCCGCAGCCGCTGGTCCATGCGCATCGTTATCCCCAAGGGATGCTGGCAGGCGGGCGTCACATAGATCAGGCGCGGTGAAACCTCGGGCTGGCTCATCTGCCAGCCGTCGCGGTCGACGGCAAGCGGCACAATATTGGCGCCAGCGACCGTGAAAGTCGCCTTGGCCGCGTAATAGCCCGGTTCCTCCAGCCAGACCGTGTCGCCCGGATCGAGCAGCAGACGCGCCAGCAGATCGAACGCCGCCTGCGCTCCCGTTGTCACGACGATCTGTTCGGGAGAACACCGTACCCCCCTGGCCGAGGTCAGGTAGCCGGCGATCGCCTCCTTGAGCGCCGGCAGGCCGGTCACATGATATGTACCGAACAACATATCGGCGCCGAACGTTGCCCGGCGTGCGAGCAGCCTGCCCCAGACCCCAAACGGGAAGTTTTGCGGGTCCGGCATGCCCGGATGAAAGGCAAAGCGTCCCGGCGATCCGTGATGGAAGGGTTGCTGCATCAGGCTCTCGCCGCGCCTGGAAAGCGGGCGATGGATTGCCGTGGCCCTGGGTTTGCTGCCTAGACCGGTCGAGTTTACGGGCAGGTCGATGACCACCGGGCGCGCGCCCTGCCGGCTTGCAAGATAGCCTTCCGTCGCCAACTGGTCATACGCACCGACGATAGTGTTGCGGGCGAGGCCCAGATCCTCAGCCAGCGCGCGCGTCGATGGCAATTCCGATCCCGGCGCCAGACGACGCCCACGGATCATCGCGGCAATCTGCCGATAGAGCTGGCGATGGATCGGCTCATCAATTGTCCGATCGATAATCAGCGCGTCCATCGGAAAGGCTTGGCGCCGTCGCCTTGATATCTGCATCGCAAAAGCCTCGCGGCATGAGAGCGGATCGAGCTTAGGCGAGCGCCGCGCCAATTGAAACTGGCACCTTCACTTCCCGTCAAACTGGCTCTCGCGATGGAGACAGATTGGCGCTTAAATGAAAAGAAATAGGGAACGACTGGCCAGACAGACCACCAGCGGAACGCCTTCACCGACCTGATTGGTTGGATGAGGCGCCGCCAGCAATGGCATGGCCTGCCCGATGAGGAGCGATGATGGCTGTCCGCATAGGCATAAATCCGATCACATGGAGCAACGACGACGTGCCTGAGCTGGGCGGGGATACGCCACTCGAGGTCTGCCTTTCCGAAACGGCCGAAGCCGGCTATGCGGGAACGGAGCTCGGCGGCAAGTTCCCGCGTGCCAGCAGGGCACTGGCTGCGGTTCTCGCGACCCATGACCTTAAGCTGGTCTCCGGCTGGTACGATGGCCGGATTTGCGAAAAGGAGGTCGAGGAGGAGTTCGACGCCATCCTGCCGCATCTGACGCTGCTGCGCGACCTCGGCGCCAAGCACGTCGTCTACGCCGATACGTCGCGAGGCCGCCATGACGCCATTCACGATCCGATCTCGCAGCGTCCCAAGCTTGCCGACGGCGAGTGGAAGTCCTACGGCAACAAGATAACGCGACTGGCCGAACGGTTTGCGGATTTCGGCGTCGGCATGGCGTTTCACCATCACATGGGAACCATCGTCGAGACGGATCACGAGATCGGCAGGCTGATGGGCGGTTCAGGGCAAGCCGTTGGCCTCCTCTATGACACCGGCCACTGCCTGTTTTCCGGCGGCGATCCCGAGACGTTGCTGCAGCGTCATGTCGGCCGCGTCGTCCACGTGCACTGCAAGGATGTGCGACCGGATGTGCTGAAGCGCGCTCGCGCCCTGGATATGAGCTTCATGGGCGCGGTGATGGAAGGCATCTTCACCGTGCCAGGAGATGGGTCCATTGACTATTTGACGCTTTTGCGGGTGCTGGCCGACAATGGCTATGCCGGCTGGCTGGTGGTCGAGGCCGAACAGGATCCGGGCAAGGCCCACCCCCTTACTTATGCGACGATGGGCTATCGCAACTTGCGCGACCTGGCCCTCAAGGCCGGTTTCGAGGTCAAGGAACGGGAGAGCTGATACCCTTCGGGGCGCTGGGGAGCGGCAATGAGTTCTGTCCTGTACCAAGGTGTGGTCAAGAACTACGGCGCGCTGAACGTCTTGCGCTCGCTAGACCTTGCTGTCCCCGACCACATGTTCCTGGCCCTCCTCGGTCCTTCGGGTTGCGGCAAGACGACGGCGTTGCGCATCCTGGCCGGTCTCGACATGCCGAGCGCCGGCAAGCTCTTCATCGGGGAGCGTGAGGTCACCCGGCTGCAGCCGCGCGACCGCGACATCGCCATGGTCTTCCAGAGCTATGCGCTCTACCCCCAGATGACGGTTGGCGAGAACATCGGCTATCCCTTGTGGATACGCAGCATGCCTGACGGCGAGCGCCGCACCAAGATCGCCGAGGTCGCCGCGGTCCTCGAAATCAGCCATCTGCTCGATCGCCGGCCGCGCCAGCTCTCGGGCGGCCAGAGGCAACGCGTGGCGCTTGCGCGTGCCATCGTCCGCGATCCGGCGGCCTTCCTCATGGACGAGCCGCTATCGAACCTGGACGCAAGGTTGCGCCTGACCATGCGCGGCGAGATCAAGCGGCTTTGTCAGCGGCTCGGCGCAACCACCCTCTATGTCACCCACGACCAGGTCGAGGCTTTGACCATGGCGGACTTCGTCGCGGTGATGCACGCCGGTGAGCTGCAGCAGATGGCGCCGCCGGGCGATATCTACGATCGCCCAGCCAACCGTTTCGTGGCCACCTTCGTCGGCAATCCGCCGATGAACATCCTTCCGGTCGCGCTTGCCGAACAAGGCATCGCGATCGGTGGAACGCTGGTGTCGATCCCCGCTGCCCGACTGGCGGCATGCCGTGTGGCGCAAGTGGTAGAGATCGGGCTGCGGCCGGAAGACATGAGCGTTTCGGCACCGGGCGCGCCCAACGCGCTGCCTGGTGAAATTTATGTTGTCGAACCGATGGGCAACGAGACGTTGGTCAATGTTCGCATCGGCGGCGGCAATGTCTCGGTCCGCGCTGGCCGCGACTTCAGGGGCGCGGTGGGCGCCAATATCGCGGCCACTTTTGATGTGTCGAACGCATGCTTCTTCAATTCGGCCGGCCTCACGGCCGTCCACAGGGTCAACAGTGATGGAGAGTGAAATGACGCAGTCCAGCAGACTTACTCGCCGCTCCGTACTCAAGGGAGGACTTGGTTTGGCGCTTGCCAGCAGCGCCCTTACCGCACTCGGCCTGCCTGTCCCGGCCAGGGCGGCCGGCAAGAAGGTGATCATCGGCGCTTTCGCCGATGGCGGCCTGACGCCGTTCAAACAGAAGATCATCCCACTGGCCAAGGACGCCGGATTCGACATCGAATTCCTCGAGGATGAATATGGCGTGACGCTGGAGAAGTGGTTCGCCGACGCCAAGAACAGCGCCGGCCAGTACGACCTCTACCTTCTCGACGATCCATGGGTGCCGCAGTTCGGCGCCGCCAATGTGCTCGAGGATCTTGGAGCGGCCGGCATCCATGGCGGTGACAAGGATTGGATCGGCTCGATGATTGACATGGGCTACTGGCCGCCGCAGAAGGGCGCACGCGTGAAAGGCTTCGAAACCGCCACGCCGACGCTGATCTGCGTGCCGTTCGTCGGCGATCTGCAGACCCTGACCTATCGCAACGATGTCTACACGAGCGGTGCGCCGAAAACCTGGGACGAGGTCATCGCCAAGGGCAAGGAAGGCGTGGCGGCGGGCAAGATCAAATATCCGGTCGTGTTCCGCGGCGTTTCCGGAAATCCGATCGTGACCAGTTGGTATCCGGTCTTCCTGTCGTTTGGCGGATCCTTCTTCGACGACAAATGGAACCCGGTCTTCAATTCCGCCGAAGGCAAGGCCTCCGCCGAATTCTTCGTCGGCACTATGAAGCAGAACGCGCCGAACGGCGTCGTCGAGTTCGACTCGGATCAGGAAGGTGCGGCGATCCTCGGCGGCGAAGCCGGCGCGATCATCCAGTATTCCGGCAATGCACTAAAGGCCGACGATCCCACACAGACCAAAGTGGCGGGCAAGCTCGATTTCGGCGTCGTGCCGAAGCAGGCTTCGGCGATAGCCCAGATGGGCATCTTTATTGCCGGCATTCCGAAATCGGCACCCAACAAAGCCAACTCGGTCGAGTTCCTGAAATGGTATGTCAGCGCCGATATCCAGGCCAAGCTGTCGGAAGCAGGCTCCATTCCGGTCAAGCGCAGCGCCTTCGGCATTGCCAAGCCCGGCAACCGCCTGATCCCGGTTGCTCTGCAGCAGCTCGACGCTGGCGCGCTGCCGAGGCCGCGCACCCCAGACTGGGCCAAGGTCGAGGAACTGCTCGGCATCGAGCTCAACAAGGCGCTGCAGGCTGGCTCGGGTGGCGGGGCCGCATTGGACAATGCCGCCAAGCAGGTCAAGGAATACCTGTCTTCGGTCGGCTACTATTGATGGCAAACGGCGGGACGCAGAGGCGCAAATACCGTCTGCAGGGGGCGGGGCTTGACCTCGCCCTCCCTTATCTCATGCTGGCGCCAGGCCTGCTGATCGTGCTTGGCGTGCTCGTCTATCCCTTGTGGGACGGTCTGCGCGCCAGCACCAAGGCCTATCGCTACGGCTCGGTCGTAGCGGATGTCGGAATGCAGAACTACATCCAGCTGTGGAGCGATCCGCAGTTTCTGAACGCGCTGTGGGTGACGGTGAAATTCGTCGCGCTCTCGGTCACCTTCGAGGCAATCCTGGGCTTTGCCCTGGCGCTGTTTTGCCTGCGGGAATTTCGCGGCATCCGTCTGCTGAGAACCATCCTGATCATCCCGATGGTGATCACGCCGGTCGTGGTCGCCATCGTCTTCCGGCTGATTTATGCCAGCGATGCCGGCATGCTGACGGCAATCTCCGAGTGGATGGGTGCCGGCCAGGTGCAGATCCTCGGCAGCCCCGTCAAGGCCTTCATCGGCCTCGTCGTTCTCGATGTCTGGGAATGGACGCCGCTGATGTTCCTGATCCTGCTGGCCGGCCTGCAGTCGCTGCCGCACGAACCTTTCGAGGCTGCCCGCGTCGACGGCGCCGGCAACTGGCGGATGTTTGCCGACCTGACCTTTCCGATGATGCGGCCCGTGCTGGCGATAGCCATCGTGCTTCGAACGATCGACGCCTTCGGCACGTTCGACCAGGTGTTCGTGCTCACCCGGGGCGGACCGGGCGAGGCGACGCGGCTGGTCTCGATTTATGGCTACGACACTGCCTTCAAGTTCCAGCAGACGGGCTATGCGGCAGCACTTTTCGTCACCATCGGTCTCGTTGTGCTTGCCCTGGCCTTTAGCGCCGTGCGGCTTTTGCGCAGGGTCGACGCATCATGAACAGTCGTCTGGCCCGCGTCGGGGTAATGAGCGCGGTGCTGGCCGTCGTGCTCTTGCCCATCTACTGGCTTGTCTCGACCTCGCTGAAGTCCAATCGCGAGATCACCCAGGAAGGCACGCTCTATCCGCACGTTCCGACACTGGACAATTATATCAGGCTGTTCACCGAAAAGCAGTTCGGCGCCTATCTGACCAACTCGCTGGTGGTGACGTTCTTCTCCGTGGTGATTGCCCTGGTCGCCGGCGCCATGGGCGCCTATGCGATCGCCCGCTTTCGCCTGCCTTTCGTGATGGAGCGCAAGGTCGGCCTGTTCCTGCTGACGCTGCGCATCGTGCCCCCGGTCGTCATCCTGATCCCGGTCTATCTGCTGATGCTCAAGCTCGGCCTGCTCGACAGCTGGTTGGGTTTAATCGCCACCTACACCGCCTTCAACATCACCTTCTGCGTCTGGATGATGGAGAGCTTCTTTCGGGAAATCCCCGTGGATCTCGAGGAAGCCGCCATGGTCGATGGCGATTCCCGTTTCGGTGCGTTCCGGCGCATCACCCTCCCGCTGGCAGCACCCGGCCTCGCGGCGACCGCCATCTTTGCCGTGCTTGTCACTTTCAACGAATTCCTGTTCGCGCTGGCGCTGACGGCCACACCGCGGGCGATGACGATGCCGCGCGGCACCGCCACGCTGATCGGCCGCATCGACACCGACTGGGCCTCGATGTCGGCGGCCGGCGTCATCGGCGCGCTGCCGATCGTCTTCTTCGCGCTTCTGGTGCAGCGCCATCTGGTTCGCGGGCTGACCATGGGAGCCGTCAAATGACGACCCGGCTGGGCAGCCACTCACCTCAATCAAGTCGCCGTCCCGGCCACGCTCAAGGCCGCGCGACACGACGCGGCCTTTCAAGGAAATCAGGCGCATGATCGATGTCTGTCTATTCGGAGCGGGGCTTATCGGCCAGGTGCATGCAGCCAACCTGGCGCGCCATCCCCGGGTGCGCCTGCGCTATATCGTCGATCCAAACACCGAGGCCGCATCGAAGGCCGCGACCCTGACGGGAGCCGAGATCGCCGACACTCAGACCGCGATGAACGACCCGTCGATCCGCATGGTGTTCATCGCCTCGGCAACGAGAACGCATGCGGACCTGGCCATGGCCGCGGCCGCCAAGGGCAAGGCGATCTTCTGTGAAAAGCCGATCGATCTTGATCTCAAGCGTACGGATCAATGTCTGGCGGCTGTCGAGAAGGCAGGTGTGCCCTTTCAGATCGGATTCAACCGTCGGTTCGACCCGAGTTTTCGGGCGCTGAAGGCGCGCCTTGCGCAAGGCGAGATCGGCGCCGTTGAACAGGTCATCATCACCAGCCGGGATCCGGAACCGGAAACCGAGGAAGCGCTGGCCGGGGGAGGGGGCGTCTTCCGGGAGATGACCATCCACGACTTCGACATGGCACGAAACCTGTTGGGCGAGGAGCCGGTGGAGCTCTTCGCGACCGGGTCGTCACTTGTCGCGGCGCAATATGCCAAGCTGGGGGACTACGATACCGCGATGTTCGTGCTGCGCACGGCGTCCGGCCGGCAATGTCACATCAACAACAGCGTCAGGGCCGCCTACGGCTACGACCAGCGCATCGAGGTGCATGGCGCGGATGGGATGCTGCGGGCCGGCAACAGGGTCCCGACATCGGTCGAACTATCAGGCGCAAAGGCGATATCGCGCGACAAGCCCTACTACTTCTTCGTTGAGCGCTATGCCGAGTCCTACGCTGCCGAGATCGATCATTTCATCATCTGCGTCGAGACAGGGCGACGGCCCGACGTCACAGCAAGCGACGGCCGCAAAGCGATGATCCTGTGCGAGGCAGCGCTTGCCTCCGCCAAGTCGGGCAGGTTCGAGACCGTCAGGTTTTAGTGCAATCGAAACGAGGAGCTTCCAGATGAAGATCGGGATGATTACGGACAGCCTCGGCGACCTCTCATTCGACGAGATGCTGCGCGCCTCGGCCGAGCTTGGACTTCAGACACTGGAGTTTGCCTGCGGCAACTGGTCGTCGGCGCCCCATATCGACCTGCAGGCCATGCTGGCGAACGCCGCCACGCGCAAGGAATTCGTTGCCAAGATCCGGGATCACGGGCTGACCATTGCAGCGTTCAATTGCTCGGGCAATCCACTGCACCCGGGGCCGCAGGGGAAGGTCCATCATAGCGTGACACAGGACACCATTCGGCTGGCCGGCCTCATGGAGATCGATCGTGTAGTCATGATGTCGGGCCTGCCGGGCGGACCAGGTGACGCTAACCCGAACTGGATCATCACCGATTGGCCGCCGGAATGCCTCAAGATCCAGCGTTATCAGTGGGAAGAGCGGATAATTCCCTACTGGCGCGACCTCGTCGCGTTTTCAAACAACGCCGGCATTCACAAACTGTGCCTGGAACTGCATGGCCATCAGGCCGTGTACAATGTCCAGACATTGTTCAAGCTCCGTGACGCGGTCGGTGAAACGGTCGGCGCCAACTATGACCCCAGTCATCCGCTGTGGATGGGGGCGGATCCGATTGCCGCCATTCGAGCGCTCGGCTCGACCATTTACTATGTGCACGCCAAAGATACCCGGATCGAGCCAATCACCGCGGCCATCGACGGCACGCTCGATCCGCGCCCACCAAACCTCTATGCCGAACGGGCCTGGAACTACATCACACTCGGATACGGTCACGGTGAGACCTGGTGGCGGCAGTTCTGTACCGCGCTCAAGCAGGTTGGCTACGACGATGTCTTGTCAATCGAGCACGAGGACATGATGCTGACCCCGATGGAAGGTATGCGAAAATCGGTTGCGCTCCTGCGCAATGTCGCAATCAACCTTTCATAAAGCGGGAACTTGCTTATGTTCGGGCACGGAAGCGGCCTCCTACTGACTAGTTCTCGGCGTGGCTGAAGACGACAGCACCGCTGTCCTTGCGAACTTCAACGCATACGACGCCCCAATTTTCTTCTGCCATCTGTTTGTCCAGATGTCTGGAGTCTCGTCCTTATCGATCTCGCTGCGGAGGCGACTAGCCAAAACTGCTTTGCTAATGCGCCCGCAGTGTGGACAACTAAGGGCAGTGACCTTCGGCGAAGGTGGGACGAATTTAGCCTCATCTGTAATTGCCTCTGACTTCGACACCAAGCTGCACTGCTGCCTAGCAAAATCAAACAACGTTTACCACGCAGTGCACCCGCGCCCCGTGGCTGGGGGCGTCCCGAATCGCTGACTAGTTGAAATGTCCCGAACTGCGAAGTTTCGATAGCAGGATCATTGCGGTGCCGCGGTATTCGGCGCGCGCATGCTCGCTCAACGGAGACGATTCCCAGGCAGCCAGTTCCGCGACGAAAGGAGAAGCGTCACCATTTACTGACGCGCACCTAAGGCGGCCGCTCTTCTCAAGCACGACTATAGCCGCATCCTCTTCACCGTACCCTATTGCGGCCATCCGCTG
The DNA here is from genome assembly GCF_037179725.1 of Mesorhizobium sp. Cs1321R2N1. Lineage (NCBI taxonomy): Bacteria > Pseudomonadati > Pseudomonadota > Alphaproteobacteria > Hyphomicrobiales > Phyllobacteriaceae > Mesorhizobium > Mesorhizobium sp. Cs1321R2N1. The sequence goes on from NZ_JAPYKP010000004.1 coordinate 91,118, forward strand.
AATATTGGCGTCCCCGTCGATGCGGACATCGAACAAAACAGATCCCGCCGTTTTATCCGCAGCATCGGCCACCCTGTCGGAAAACGGTCGCTGTAAGCCATCGCTGTCGGCGATCGATTGCTCAAACAGGACCATTTCAACGTGCCCAGCCACCATGCTGGCGACAGTGCGCCGTCTGCCGAGATTGGCAATGGCCACGGCTGAACATCCGCACATCGCCGTCAGCTTTCACACAGGAATCGCAACATTGACCATCAACAAACCGGCCTCGGCGCGGCGCATCCGCGAGCGCAAAATCGACCCGGACCAAGGAGCCTATCGATGCCCTCGAAAACGCCGTGGCCTCGGCATTTGCATCCAGAAGCAGTTCGACAAGCTCGGCAGGGGCAGCGACCCGTCGTCCACTCCGATACAAAAGCGCATCAATGGTTGGTCTGCCATTTGCTCAAAGTTGAAACAATGGCGTGGAGCGCTTGCCGATGCCGGCGTCGAACTCGTGGCCATGCGACTGCGGCGCCAGCACTCAGCAGCCATGATGCGCGCAAACGCGGACCACGTGAAGTGATTAGTGGTGTGCCGGCGGGTGCAAGTGGCAGGGCGGCTAGATATGCAACGCGGCCCTTGTCTTCCTGAACCGACTGCCCTTGGTAGCTTTGATCGTCGCTTGCGCGATCGAACCGAGCCTGTTCGTCGCCTTCGTCCTTCCAGGAACGCGCGGTCCCGTCCACCGCGACTGCCTAGGGCATCCAGGTCGATACCCAGAAGGGAGTACGATCCGGAGCTCGGGATCAATGGGCGTCGCGAAGTGCCGCCCTCCAATGCTGAATTGCCTGGCGGATGGAAAACCGAACTTAAGTACTTTTCTAAGGTGGGACGGAGCTCTTGTGTTGCCGCAAGCGACGAGCGGCGCACGCTACGCCTATCGCACCCTTGAGCCGCCCGGGAAATCGGTCTCGTAACTATGTGAGTTCGTAGTAAAAATCGCAGATCAAATCCGCGACCTTCACAGCTTCAAAGTCCGTCATGTGAGCGGTCGTCTCGATGGCGACCGTTTCCATGTTGTCCTGGTCGGCGGCCAGTAGGTCCAATATCCTGGCAAACTTGAGCTTGAGCTCCCGGTCACCGTCGAATTCATCGAGAGTGACGTGCAATACGTTCAGGTTTGCCTCAATCAATCTTGTTTGTATGGGGTCGGAGGAGGCGGCCAGCGTACGAACTGCTGCGAAAAAATGCTCGCGCGCGTTGGCGTATTTATCGTCCATTTTTTAAAACCTTATGGTCAGCGATGCGCCCTGGACGTGGGCGGGAACGTCGGCTTACGCTTTGGCCCAAGCTGAGTCAACGAATGAGGGTTGGAGCCGGTGACCGCGTCATCGGCAATGCCGTGGAAGCGGGCAAATCTGCACGAGGTCGGCTACTGGCGCGCAGCATCTCCCGGTGATGGGCAATGCTGTCGCCAAATCAGTCCGATGGGGCGACCCAGTAGCTGCGCCCGCCAGGATACTCCGACGGAACGGGTGACGACCTCGTGTGTTCTTTATTCGCGGCAGACAAGGAGCAAGGTCATGGCGGCACCACGAGCGGTTTGGAAGGGCTTCCTGAAGGTCGGGTCGGTGTCGTGCGGCGTGAAGATTGTCGGTGCGACCAGCGAGGCCTCCAAAATCCATTTCAAGATTTTGAATCGTGAAGATGGCCTGCCTGTCAAAAGTGCCTATGTGGATGAAGAGACCGGCGATGTCGTCGAGAGTGAGGACCAGGTCAAAGGTTATGAGGTGGACAAGGACCATTTCATCAAGGTCGAGCCTGACGAGATCAAGAAACTCAAGCTGACATCGGCCCACACTCTCGAGGTGGATTCATTTGTCGCGATCGAAGACATCGACACCCGATATCTGGAAAAGCCCTATTACCTGATCCCGGCGGACGGCGCCTCCCTCGAAGCCTTTTGCGTTCTTCGCGACGCGATGGCGAACAAGCGCGTGGCTGCGCGCTCTTGCGTGGTGCTCTACCAGCGCGGGCGCGAGGTGCTGATCCAACCATTCCAGAAGGGGATGCTGCTGACCGAATTGCGCGCTCACAATGAGATGACGTCGGAAAAGACCGTGTTTGATGGCTTGAAAAACCACAAATACGACGAAGACCTTCTTGAGATAGCCGCCCTGTTGATCGACAAGAAAGTCACCACGTTCGACCCATCAAAATTCGAAGACACATACGAGGACGCGTTAATCGCCATGATCGATGCCAAGCGCAAAGGCAAGGCGCCGCCCAAGCCGGTGCCGGCACCAAAAGAGAATGTCGTCGACCTGGCCTCGGTTCTTCGCAAGAGCCTGGCCAAGGAAGGCATCAAGGGCGGCGCCAAAGCCAAGACCCGAAAGTCGGCGTAGCAATGCTGGCGCTGTCAAGTGTCCAGGTCTCCGTTCTGTTCCTGCAAGAACGCCGAAGGACCTCCCATGTGCAATGACTATGAGCAGCACGTCCTGTGGGCCGAATATTGCCGGATGATGGCCTCGCTGGCGTTGAAGATCCCGAACCATCAGACGGAACTCGATCTACCCCAGGCAGACGACATTCGCATCAACGACCCCGCTCCAATTATGCGTGCCGCCGGCGACGTCATAGAATTGGCATCGATGACGTTCGGGTTCCCACCATCCGGACCGAAAGGCGGACCGGTGTTCAACTTCCGCTCGGAAGGCAGGCAATTCGCAAACAGCAATCGATGCCTGGTTCCGGCGTCTGCGTTCTTCGAATTCACTGGCACCAAGTATCCAAAGGCCAAACATCGGTTCACGCTCAACGGCGCTCCGTTTATGGCGATTGCCGGCTTATGGCGTGAGGCTGCCGGCAACAAGCCGTCGACCTTTACGATGCTCACGACCGATCCCGGGCCGGACGTTGCGCCATATCACAATCGCCAGGTGGTTGTGCTCAAGCCAGAAAATTGGCGGGCTTGGCTCGAACTTACGAAGCCCGAGGCCGAACTCTTGCGGCCGCTTTCGGCCGGGGCGCTCTCCGTGGAGACTGTGCGGCCCGAAAGCGCGTGACACGGCGGCGCCTTTCCATGTCTGGGACATCGCCACTGACGAACAGCGTTGTGGGCGCACCGTAATCGCCTAATGCAGGGTCGGCATCTCGGCTCCACGCGATCACGCCGACATGCGTCGAAGCGAGCGCCTTGGCCATCCTGATCGCGCGCTCCTCGCTTTGCTGATCAGTCGGGCCATAGGCAGTGAACAGTTCGCCATCTTCGCCTCGGTCGAAGGCCACGACAACGATGAGTTTCGGCTTTTTCTGGGAAGGTCGGCCGTGGTCGGACATCAATCCACCAATTCAAGGAATTGATAGGTCTCCGGCACCGCATCACTTGGCCAGTCAGCGCAGCACGCCATGATTGCCGCCGTGTTGGCGTCCATCCAGATCGCCGCCGCTACATCCTCGTCGTCCGTGGGTGCCTCATCGTCGTCAAAGCTGGAATCGCCCCAGTTTTCAAGCGCGGCTATCCCATCCGCTGCCTCTTCCGCGGATATTCCCGCTGCGGCAAGGACAGCCTTGGCCGCTTCGATGCCGCGTTGCTTCTCTGCGGCGAAGCGCCTTTGATTTCCAGCTGAAGCCTCATAACTCGCCTCCCGCGGCTAATCTGGTCAACAGTGAACGAAATAAGAACAAAAAGTCAAGAGTGGCCTTGACGAGGCAGGAATATATTCCTTATTCCTGAAAGACATATGAGCAAGGCTATGGGAAAGCGCCAGAACGCGCCGGGCGGCGAAGCTATGTCGGAGTTGGAAACCGCGATGCAGCAGGCCATCGCTGCGGCGGGCTGCGATTGCGTAGTCGCACTGCTGCACGTTCTATCCAGGAACACTGAACTTGAGCGTGAGTTCGCGCTGTCGCGCGCGGCAGTTTCCAACGGCTTCTCTCGCGGCTGGCACAGGGGACGGACCTGATGGCGAATACGGCCGAGGACAATTTCCGCATCGAAGTCTGGGACAGGGAGGAAAAGACCCGTCTCGAAACGATTTCAACGTCCCCGGATGCGACAGTCAGCCAAGCCGCCTGGCAGGCTGCAATTCGCCGTCGACCCGGCATGCTGCTGATCCACTACAACAGCCGGCATGTCATGGAAAAAATCTTGACGCCTGGGGAGGTGAAGATCCCGCCACAGGCAATTGTCGACGGAAGCATTCATGCCGGTCTGGACGTCTCCCTCGGGGACTTACGCGAATGGCACAAGCTGCGGGCGTGGTGCAAGACTTGCTCTCATCACGCCGAGGTGAAGCCGGCTGCGCTGATCGGGCGATACGGGAAGGACGCGCTATTCAGTACCGTTGAGCGGGCGCTTCTCTGCACGAATTGCGATCGAGGTGGCCCGGTGAGATTGGAAATCCACAGACTTCCCCGGAACTAAGAGGACGTTCAAAATGCACGATCTGATCACCTTCTTCCAGAGCAATGCGGTTCTGGTGATCGCCAACCCTATAGCCTTCATGACTTTCGCAGCTCTTTTTGGAGGCGGAGGGTTCATCGTTGGCCGCTACTTTTTGACAGAGCGCATCGCAAACCTGGAAAGCCGGATCGCAAGGCGTGATGAGGAAATCGAGGCCCTGAAAACTGGACGTAAGCGCAAGACTGAAGAGCCGTCACTGATCCCAATAAAGGGCACTTCGGCAATTGAGAACGATGCAACGCCGCTGTTGGGAAAATGGCCGGATCGGCGCCGGCCAGGAACACTGTCTGCGCCACCACGTCAACGACGCGGCTAACCATCTGGTTGTTTAGGCTCGGTCGCCCTCAAAATTCTGAAAGGGGCCTGCGGGGAATTTCCGCGCGAAATCGAGCGGCGCGCACATTTTTTAGTCAGGTCCTTGAGATATCCGCGTGCCACGACAAGCTCAGCGCCAGAATTCCATACTGCTCCATTGTGTTCGAAACCGGTTGCACAGACTGGCGAACTGGCGTTTCAACGATGCCAACTGCGCGTCGGTCAGGCGGGCGAACCTCGATTCTGGGCTCGATGCGTCGGCTAGCTGCGACTGTGAGCTCAAGGCTGTGGCCATCTTCGCGTAGTTATAGGTTACTATTCATGGCGACCAAAAGCTTGGCGACCTCAAGCTGTCGGGCAGGAGCCAGCCTTCGCAGCACGCCATGAAGCCTTCAACCAGCGAGAAACCATGTCTCACATCGTGAGAGAGCCTGCCGCGGTTCCGCCGCAATGCCGCAGCACTTGGCGCGATCGGCCCACGCGGCCTCAAGGAGGTTCCTCAGATGATACTCAAGAAAGCGGTTTTGGCCGTCCTGATGACGGCGGCCCTGGCAGGCTGCGAAACGCAGACGGAAGGCCAGCAGCGGGCGACCACTGGCGCTCTGCTCGGCGGCGCCGGCGGCGCCCTGGTCGGCCAGGCCATTGGCGGAAACACCAAGAGCACCGTGATCGGCGCGGCCGGCGGCGCGCTGCTCGGAGCAGTCGTCGGCTCCGCAACCACCCCGCAACGTCGCGAGGATCAGCTCTGCCGCTACCAGGATCGCTACGGCCGTATTTACACCGCGCCTTGCGATGACCGTTACTATAACGGCAACTATTGATGACGGCGTAGTCGGATCCCGCAGGACGTTAATGCGCTACGCACCGGTGGCGGATCAACAGTGACACCGCCAGTATGTGGTGCGCGGGCGGCATTTGAGGCGGTTGGCTAGTATCTGGCTGGGATTTGCTTAGCGGCAATTCTGGACTCACCATCCCTAGCCGCCAATACGCCGTGCAGCGGTCGCAAAGGCGGCATTTCACACTGCCAAGGCAGCACGTTCATCTGCAACGATGGTTCGGTAAGCGCCAGCAAGAAAGGTTGTTCCGCAGGACATGGTGCTGGATCTGGCCAAGCTGTGGGGTTATTGGGCGGCGAAGACGTTGACATGACACCGAGCCTCGACCCGACCGAATGCTCTTGCAGATCAGGCCACTGTTGCACAGGTCCGCGCGGCGGCCACTGTACGACGGATAGCGGCGCCAAAAGCTATTTGCGAAATAGCCTTTTTGAACGGTTGCCACTTGCGCAGTCCCGATTGCGTGAAGCGTGCGTGACGGACTCCGGCCGAGTGCGATGCAGGAAAGCCCCCTCCGCCGTCCGGCCGAGGGGGCGTGATGTGCGGTTGGTGCAGGCTGGCTCGTGTCCTTACAGCGAACGCAGCCGCGCGATATCCTGAGGTGTTGCAGCCCGCTCCACGATCGTCCGCCCTGTCGCGTCCTTCACTTCGAGACGGCCATTTTCGATCTCTTCCTTGGTGCCATCGGGATGAGTGACTTCAGTTTTGTCATCCGAGACTTCAACCTTGTCGCCTGCAGCATTCACATGCTCCTGCCCATGATGACCGTTGTCGTCGCCGCCTGCGCCATCGCCGCCACCGGGCCCAGAGCTGCCGCCAGACCCTGAGGCGCCGTCGTGGTCTCCGTCGCCGCCAGATCCGGAGTCGCCGCCATGGCCGTCACCACCACCACCGCCCTCGCTCTTGGCATAGGCGGCGGCTGGCTGGAGTTTGCCCGAGCCGACAAAGCTGAGCTGATAGGGCGCAACAACCACAAACAATGCGGCTGAAGCCCGCAGAGCCAGCAGCGCGACTCGGGTGAAGCTCAATTTCTGCATGATAGATCGCCTCCTCTTGTACATCGAGGAAACGCACAGGAGGCGCAGATATTCCCGCTTGAGCCCCCGAAAAGCGAGGGTAGGACCGTTGCGGCGATATTACCGGGCTACAGGCTTGCTGGCCTAAGACTTAAGCCTCAAGGGGAGGGCCCGCAGGCGGCTCGATACGCCGCTGAGAAGAGACGAACAGCCCAATGCCCCCAGTCCGGCTCAACATGCGCGGATCTGCATGCTTCGCCCTGAAACGTTCCATAAAGGCAGTCCGGAAGGGGCCTGCGCCAAGTTTCTCAGTCGAAGGTCGTCCAGCACGATCTTAGCCCCTCTTGAGCTCGCCCTTCATTGATCCTTGCACGGATTCGACCCGCAGCTTTTCGGTGGGTCTGGGTGCCGCAATGCAGCGCCCGCGAACCCCAAGCCGCTTGGCAACCTCGCGCAGCTGCGCTTGAAGCGCAGGCCTTTTAACGGTCCAGAAGTCTTCGTCGACTATAGCGGTCTCATGAAACTACGTCGACATTTTGCCGAACCAACCCGTCGTCTCTTCCTCTTGAGAACGGCTCTGCCGGTCATCGGGCTGACACTGCTCATCGCAATGATCACCGCCGGGTTACTGCTTTGGTCCACGATCCAGACTGACCGCGTTGCCGCTGCACGGCAGAGAAGCCTGGTTGGACTGATCATATCCAAGCTGGAGAGCGCAGTAGCGCACGACCAGGAGAGCGTCACGGTTTGGGACGACGCCGTTAACGCGTTGCGCAGCGGCGATGCGAAATGGCTCGATACCAATCTCGGCAGCTGGATGCACACCTACTTTGGCCATGACGAGGTTTATATTCTCGATGCGAACAATGCGCCTGTCTATGCGTTCTCCGACGGTTCGATCGTTGACCCCGGCAGCTACCGCTCCATACAGGCGACCACCGCACCTCTCGTTCAGACTCTCAGAGCCAGGCTGAAACGGGGAGATACCGAGGGTGTCACGGAACAGGTGCTCACCATAGGCGCTTCCGATATGGCCGTTATCGCCGGTCACCCCGCAGTCGTCAGCATCAAGCCTGTGGTTTCCGACAGTGGCCACATCGCACAAATACCAGGTCAGGAATTCCTGCATGTAGCCGTTCGGTATCTCGACGGCAGTCTTCTTACTTCTTTGCGCCAAGACTATCTGCTCGATGACGCGCGGTTCTCCTGGGCCGACAAGGTTGCTTCCGGAGAGGCTTCCTATCCCTTTGTCGACCGATCTGGCCCTATCGGCTTCTTCGTGTGGCGGCCCTACCGGCCCGGAGCATTTGTCCTCTTTCAACTGGTTCCAGTTCTGGGCGCCTTGTTCGGCTTGGTGCTGGCGGGCGTTATCGTGGCCCTGATTGCCTTTCGTAGGCGGACGTTGAAGCTGATCGAGACTGAGGATCGGATCTACCACCTCGCTCATAACGATCTGCTTACGGCGCTGCCCAATCGCGGTCAGTTCAACGAGCGTCTGGCCGATGCGTTGGCGCGCCTGCCATCGACAGACGAGCAACTGGCGATCCTTTACCTCGACCTCGATCGCTTCAAGCAGGTTAATGACAGCTTCGGCCATCCTGCCGGTGACGAGCTGCTTAGGGAGTTCGCGGACCGGCTAAGGCGGCTGACGACTGAAGCAGACACAGTGGCGCGTCTGGGTGGCGATGAATTCATCATCATCAAGCGTTCGCTCGCAGGCGAGGATGAGGTCAGGACGCTGTGCGAGCGTTTGATCGAGTCTGCCCGTCGGCCGTTCGAAGTCGCCGGGGTGCAGGTCTTTGTCGGCGTGAGTGTCGGGGTGGCGGTTGCACCCAAGGACGGGTTGGACGCGGTCGAGTTGGTGCGGAAAGCCGACGTGGCACTCTATCATGCCAAAGCCGGCGGCCGCAGTAGCTACGCCTTCTTTGGGCACGAGATGGACCTGACGCTGGCCATGCGTAAGGGCCTCGAACAGGACCTGCGCAAAGCGCTGGAGATGCCAGGCCAGATCCAGGTCCACTATCAGCCGCTATACGCCGCCGACACAAACAGGATGACGGGTGTCGAAGCCCTGGCCCGCTGGTCTGATCTGGAGCGGGGCTGGGTTGCGCCAGACTTGTTTATACCGCTGTCGGAAGAAACAGGGCTAATTGAACCGCTTGGCGAACTCGTTCTCCGACAGGCGTGCCTTGACGCGGTGCACTGGCCCATCGAGACCTTGGCGGTAAATGTGTCAGCCTTGCAGCTGAACAATCCCAGTTTCGCCATGAGGGTGACGAGTATCTTGTTGGAGACGCACATGGATCCGCGGCGGCTCGAAATCGAAGTTACCGAAAGCGCGCTCTCGGAGCGCAGGACCGAATGCCGAAACAACATTGAGGCTCTGCGCAGCATCGGGGTGCGCTTTGCACTTGACGATTTCGGCACTGGATTCTCCTCTCTGGGAAGGCTGCAGACGTTGGAAGTCGACAGGATCAAGATCGACCGCAGCTTCGTGCAGGGCTTTGGCCGCTCCAATGGTGACGAGGCGATCGTTCAGGCGATTATCAACTTAGCCCGTGCGACCGGACTTAGTACCACTGCCGAAGGCGTTGAGACGGAGAGCCAATGCGATTATCTGCGCAAACTCGGCTGTGACCAGCTACAAGGCTTTCTGCTGTCCAGGCCACTGCCCAAGGGGGAGCTCCAAGACCTTCTCGGGGTCGTATCAGAGCGCGCCTCTGCCTAGTAAGCGAAGCCCAGCCGGGCGAGTTCCCAGAAGCTGCCGTACGCAGCGGCTGGATGTCAGATCAAAGCGCAGCGCAGCTTTCCAGCAATCCATACCGCGCTCCTCGCGGGAGTCTGCCCCGCGTCCCGCCCCCGGCGGCGCTATGCTGACGCTGTTTAGGCTACTCTCATAACCGGTCTCGTCGTTGCATTCAGTCCCGCGTCGCGCCTGCACCGCCGCCCCCTTGGATGACGCTCCTACGGCTGCTCCTTTCTTCAGAGAAGGCCGGCACAGCGCCCTTCGCCGGCATCGCTTGATGCCGCATGGCGCGCATAGCCGATCCGCTGGAGCTTCAGGAGCGGCCGAGAAGTCGATGCTGCGCAGTTCGGGACGGGCAAACGATGGTTCGCTATGGTCTGTGTGGTCCGACCACGAAGGGAGCCGCCGACGTCCAGCACCGCAACGGCTGGCGCCGTGCACCCGCCTAGCAGCTCTGGACCTTGAGTGATTTGACCATGCGAACGATAAGCGGATCATAAGGGACCTTCTCGTTGCGAGCATACGTGACCGTAAACAATGCAGCTCTGTCCCCGCAGATTTTGATGGCGCGGACATACAGGATCTGACCATCTTTCAGTCCTGAATAGCTGGCCCATTGCGGCGTCACTCGCTTATAGGTCACCTTCCAGCCGTCGTTCTCGTTCACCGCCATGCGATGCTCAATCTCGGTGCGAAAGCTCGCTTTGCCGAGTTGCGCCCCCCAGACTGCGAGAAACGCGTTGTTTTTGCCCTCAAAGGCTGCCCCTTGATCGGAGCGCTGGGCAAGCACAAACCCCGGAGGAACATCGAATACGAATCCGAGATGCTTGATCCCAAAGCCCTCCCACTGTTCAGCACCGAGCAGTGGTGCGGGCATCATCATGGCACCCAAACTGAGCAGAATAAGGGGGACACGTTTCATTGCTGTAATCCTGTCGTCATGTGACCTGCGCCCTAATTGGTGGAGGCCGGCCGGCACCTCGCGGAGGGCCGAGCCGTCCGCCACTCCAAAGCCAACGGACCTTTCAAATCTGTCTTGGCCCCCTTTGTTCCATTAGGGACTCAGAATATGCCGGCACGCTCGTCGTGGCGGACTGGCTCGCGCCTGTTCCAAAGGCGGCGCTGCCCGCCAGCACCGGCAGGGCGAGATAGGGCCGGGTTCTCGCCCTGGGCCAAAGATCCGAGACGACGATGATGCCGTCCTGCCCGAAATCGACCTCATGCAGGGTGAAGGTGGCCGGCGAGGTATAGGTCGTGTGGGTTCGCGGCGGTTCCTTCCTGACCAGTCGACCGACGCCGTTGCGGCTTCCCCAGGTCGCGAGCTTTTTTGTGAAGCGCGAGGGCGGTTTCGCCGCGCCGTCCGAGTAGCGGATGACAGGGGCGGTTTCGTAGATGATATGTCGGACATGCGAATTTCTCCATCTTGGAAAAACAGAATGGGCCCGGCGAATGTGCCGGGCCCGGTGTGGAACTGGAGGGCCTATTGGGCGGCCTGGAGGTGGTCCGTCTCGCCGCCGTCGATGATCACCGGCTCATCGGAGGACGCACCCACATTCTCGGCGAGAAAGGCCGGCAGTTCGGCGGCATCGCCATCGAGCGCCGCCTCCTCCGGCATGTCGCCGGCGACGGCGTCGCCATCAGGATCAGCGCGACGTGCCGGAACTGCGTTGCCACCTGGACGTTAGGAGACCGCTGGCAAGCCTCGGTTGCCTCGGGACCATTCATGTTCAACTTCGTCTTTGCTACCGGCATCGAGAACAGCGCTCCCACCATCAGGGAAGGCCGAGAGCGGGTCGACGAACTGGAGAAGTGCCGCTTTTACCAGTTGTGGCGGACCGACTTCGAACTGGTCCATGATTTGGGACTTCGTTTCCTCCGCTACGGGCCTCCAATTCACAAGACTTGGTTGGGTGACGGACACTACGACTGGACCTTCGCCGATGAGACCTTCGCGGACCTTAAAGCTAAGGACATTCTTCCGATCGTCGACCTTTGCCATTTTGGTGTCCCGGACTGGGTGGGCAATTTCCAGAACCCGGACTTTCCACGGCTGTTCGAACGCTACGCTCACGACTTCGCAACCCGCTTTCCGTGGATCCAGCTCTATACCCCAGTCAATGAAATGTTCATCTGCGCCACCTTTTCCGCCCGCTGGGGATGGTGGAACGAGCAACTGAGCACCGATACCGCCTTCGTCACGGCCCTCAAGCACATCGTCAAAGCCAATGTCCTGGCGATGCGGGCAATCCTGCAAGGGCGGCCGGACGCCATCTTCATTCAAAGCGAGTCCTCCGAATACTTCCACGCCGACACCCCGGAGGCCATCGGCAAGGCGGAGCGCTTCAATAGCCAGCGTTTCCTATCGCTTGACCTCAACTACGGACATGACGTCGATGCGCGCACCTATCGATACCTGCTGGAAAACGGGATGACGGCCGAGGAGTACAGTTTTTTCCTGGAGAACCATCTGCGCAGGCACTGCGTGATGGGCACTGACTATTACCAGACCAACGAACATCGGGTTTGGGCGGACGGGACCACGTCTGCCTCCGGTGAGGTGTTTGGCTATGACGAGATTACGCGCCAGTACTTCAACCGCTACCGGCTGCCTGTGATGCATACGGAAACCAACATCAGCGAAGGCCCGAAGGGAGACGAAGCGGTCTACTGGTTATGGAAAGAGTGGGCCAACGTGCTGCGCATCCGCAATGACGGCATCCCTATCGTGGGCTTCACGTGGTACTCCCTCACCGACCAGGTTGACTGGGATAGTGCCCTTCGCGAGAGCAACGGGCGGGTCAATGCGGTCGGCCTCTACGATCTGGACCGCAATGTCAGGGCGGTGGGCCGAGCTTACAAGGCGCTCATCGCGAACTGGAACAAGTTGCTCGCCACCCAGAGTGTCTGTCTCGCTTTGCCCATCTTTCTGCCATCCGAGCAGGACGACCCGACTGTTCTCGCGCAGCAAGATCATGCGCGTGGCCTTTTGCATGTGGACCGGATCGCCGAGGCTGGGGCCGAACCACTTGAACCTTCCAAGGAAAAGGCGAAACCCGATGCGCCTGGCTGAGAAGACCGCAATTGTAACCGGTGCCGCAAGCGGCATCGGGCTCGCCGTCGCTACACGTCTCGGCGCCGAAGGCGCCCGGGTCGTCGTTGCCGACCTGGATCAAGCCAAGGCCGAAATGGCCGCGCAAGCAATCCGACAAGCTGGGGCGGACTGCGCAGTGGCGATTTGCGACGTCTCAGAGGAGACCGCGGTCGCCCGGTGCCGCCAACTGGCGCTCGACCGGTTCGGCCGGCTGGACATCATCGTCAACAACGCCGGCTTGATAACTTTCAAGCCCCTCGAGGCGTTCACAGGCGCCGACTGGCTGAAGGTGCTGAGCGTCGATCTGCTTGGGGCGGTCTATTTCACCCGGGAGGCGTTCGCCCACATGACCGCCGGTGGCGCGATCGTAAACATCGCAAGTGTGCACGCGGTAGAAACGACGCCGCAGGTCGCCCCTTACGCCGCAGCCAAGGCTGCGCTGCTGTCGCTCACCCGGTCTACATCCATTGAGGGCCGGAAGCGAGGCATACGGGCCAACGCCGTTCTGCCTGGAGCCATCGATACGCCAATGCTTTGGGAAAATCCGAACATCAAGTCCGGCGTTGAGACCATCAGCCCCGAGGATGTCGGCAAGCCCGATCAGATTGCCGCCGCAGTTGCCTTCTTGGCATCTGACGACGCTGCGTTTGTCACCGGCGCGGCGCTCAACGTGGATGGCGGACGGCTGGCGCGGCTCTAGACCAAAATGGCCTAATGCAGCTTGCATGGCAGGGGGACGTCGCTCCGGCGGGAGCAGGAAGGCGTCCGCAATCATCCTTGCACGCATTAAAATTGATCCCGGCGGAACTCAACACAGGAGACTTTGTTGGGTTTGCTAGCGGGTTTGCAGTTGCTTCCACACAAGTGAGGAAATCTTGCAGCACACCTTACAGTTCCGGAAGATCCTGGTAGCCACCCTCTCGTCAAGCGGCTTCGAGCAACAATGCACGCGGCTATGCCGAGACTAAGTTTCTACCTTCGTTTCTACCTTCGCCGATAAGGTCACCACGAATATCGTGACCGCATTGATCGGTCCGGACGCCGGCCTCCGCATCAAACCCAGCCAAAGCAAACCAATAGCCCGTTCCTGCCAGGTTCATGCTGATCTCGATTTCAATAGAAACGTCCACAAGGTTTTGAAATTATGTCCGGCACCGGCCGACCAGGTCAAACTGACGTGGTGCAGGTGCTGGCATGTCGAGGTTTGATCACCGCGAAGTACAGTAGGATAGGTAGCGATGTTGGGGTGTCAGGTTAAGCCGCCAAGCAATTTGGATTGCGCCTGATCTCCATGCCAGGTCTCGTTCGATGAAAGTCCTGGTAGGGGGCATCATCGTGCTCGCGGACGCAACACGGCGAAGACCCCTGGCCGGCTGAGCACTGTTGGCGCTAACGGTCGGGGTCATGCTACCTTGGAAAACAGAGCGACGTCACATCTGGCCAAGCCGTAGCGCCACCGGTGATCGGTCGCGGCAACCCGGCTCTGGTAGAACAGTGAAAGCTGACTGCCTTCGATCATTACCGTTGAATGACCGTTCTCGCCCGGCTGGCCTGGTTCGAGCACCGGGCCTATCGACACGTAGGGTCCAGCAACCTCGTCCGCGATGGCGAAAAACACGCGCTGACGGTTCCCACGAAGGCCATTTGGGAGAAAGCAAGTGGCGTTCAAAAGCACGCGGCCATCCGGTAACTCGACCAGTTGTGCACCCTCTATGCCCCATTCATAGTTGGGATCCTCTCGCGTATTGTGATGAGGAACATCAGCGTGATCGAGGATCTTGCCGATCCGCTTCCATGGACCGAACCACGAGTCGGACTGGCTGCGTGCGAGATAGATGTCGGGCTGCGGCACCCTGTTGAATTTTGGCATGCCGGAATAAACGAGATAGCGCTTGCCAGCAATGACGGCGGGGTGCGGATCGTAGATGCCATCCTCCTGCGTGTCGGGGATGGCAAGAATGGCTGGGCTGAGAACCACCCAATGGAAGCCGTCGTTGGAAACCGCATGCTCGCAACGGCCACCGGATTTCATGAACTCGGTCTGGATGAACATGTGGAAGACGCCACTTTCGTGGATGACGCCCGGAGCCGCGACCCCCGTCCCGTTGATAGGCAGCTCGATCACTTCGTGCTCAGACCAAGGCCCATAAAGGTCGGGCGCCGTCGCGTGCAGGATTCTCCACGTCTCGGTCGTTACCGTCCCGCTTGAACCGAAGACATGCCACAGCCTGCCATCGAAGACGGGGCATGGGTCCTTGAGGTCATCCACGCTTTGCGGATGAAACAGCGGAAACACGTTGGTATCGAACTCGATCTTCATCTCAGCCCCCGGGATCTGCCCTTGCCCTTGGACGCGCCCAGTGATGCAGGCGAATCAATTTGATGTCCTGAGCATTTTATAGCCGGCGAGTTCAACACAAATACGGCAAAGGCGGTTCTCCACCACCAAACCCTGGTCCGGAGGCTTTCGATGACCAGCCGCGGGCGGCTGCAGCCGGGGTTTGCATTCGTCCAATGCAAAGCGGTGACTGAGGCTCTCTGTTTCACCTTGGAACAAGTCCCCTGTCCGAAAGTTAGGAGCTGGAATGGAAGTGTAGTTTCGCCTCACGCACGACTAACAAATGTTAGTCGCAAACATAAACCACAGCCTATAAAAAGGAATATCTCAATGGAAGCAGCCTTGGGCGGGGTAACGGCCAGTAAACACGCTGGCAGGCAAAATCTTCTGGTTTGCTTTTCCCATTTAAGGTGGAATTTCGTTCATCAACGCCCGCAGCATATCCTCACTCTCGCGTCCATGCAGCAGAGAGTGGTGTACTTTGAAGAACCCCTTTTCGAAGAACTGCCGCAGCCGCTAATGCGGACGAGCGAGGCCTCGCCAAACATTCTGATTGTAACACCAGTGCTCCCGGTCGGCACGTCGGCCGCGAAAGCAGATGCCGTGCAGCGGAGATTTGTGCAGCAGACAATCGCTTCTATGCCGCACAGCCGGCTGATCGCTTGGTATTACACGCCGATGGCTCTTCGCTTTACGGAGTATCTAGAGGCGGACATATGCGTTTATGATTGCATGGACGAACTCTCTGCGTTCAAGAATGCGCCCCCCGAACTGCAGCAGATGGAAAAGGCGCTTCTGCGCCGCGCCGATCTGGTTTTCACCGGCGGCCTGAGCTTGTTCGAGACCAAGCGCCACCTACACCATGCGATCTATCCCTTCCCTAGCAGCATCGATGTGAACCACTTTCACAAGGCCAGGAAGCTGGGCAAAGACCCAGCCGATCAGGCCGACATTCCCCACCCGAGGGTAGGATATTTCGGCGTAATCGACGAGCGGCTGGATGTCGATCTCGTGGCTCAAGCGGCGGAGACTATGCCGGACGTGCATTTCGTCATGCTTGGCCCGGTGGTCAAGATCGACCCCGCAGACCTGCCGCAGGCGCAAAATCTGCACTGGTTGGGCGGGAAAGCCTACCACGACCTGCCCGACTACCTGCGCCATTGGGATGCAGGCTGGATGCCGTTCGCGCTCAACGAAGCGACCCGGTTCATCAGCCCGACCAAGACGCCGGAATTCCTAGCGGCTGGCCTGCCGGTGATCTCGACGGCGATCGTTGACGTGGTGCGCAGCTACGGCGCGGCCGGACTGGTGGAAATCGCCGACGGCGACGACCTGGAAATCAAGCTGCGGTCCGTTCTTTTGCGCCCGCGCCAGGTGCTTCTGCAGCAAGTCGATGCCTACCTTGCAGACATGTCCTGGGAACGAACATGGAATGCCATGGCAGCTCACATTGAGCGCGTTTATCAACGTAAAAAGGTCGTCCCGCTTCGCAGGAGCGCTTAGCCATGTTCGATTGGCTGGTCGTGGGGGCAGGTTTTGCCGGCAGCGTGCTTGCCGAAAGAATAGCCTCGCAGCGTCACGAGAGCGTTCTGCTGGTCGATCGCCGCGGCCATGTCGGCGGCAACGCCTACGATTGTTATAACGAAGCCGGCATCCTCATCCACCGTTACGGTCCGCATATCTTCCACACCAACAGCCAGGCGATCGTGGATTACCTTTCGCAGTTCACCCAGTGGCGGTCATACGAGCACAGGGTGTTGGCGGCGGTGGACGGAAAACTCGTTCCCATCCCGATTAATCTTGACACGATCAACCGCCTTTATGGGCTCGACCTGACCTCGGCACAGCTGGAGGATTTCTTCGCGTCCCGACGCGAGACTGTGGAGGACGTCCGCACGGCCGAGGACGTGGTCGTCAGCACCGTGGGACGCGAACTCTACGAGAAATTCTTCCGTGGCTATACGAGGAAGCAATGGGGCGTCGATCCCAGTCAACTGAGCAAATCGGTGACGGCACGAGTGCCGACCAGGACCAATCATGACGACCGCTATTTCAGCGACAGCTTCCAGAAAATGCCGGCCGGCGGATACACAAGGATGTTCGAACGCATGCTCGATCATCCGAACATCAAGATCATGCTGCAGACCGATTTCCGCGAAATCCGTGAGAAGATCCCGTTCAGGCGCATGATCTATACCGGCCCAATCGATGAATATTTCGGGTGGCAGCTCGGGCATCTTCCCTATCGCTCGCTGCGTTTCGAGCACGTGACGCTGGACTGCGAGCAGTTTCAGCCAGTCGCGGTCGTCAATTATCCGCAGACGCAAGATTACACTCGCATCACGGAATACAAGCATCTCACCGGCCAGCAGAACTCGCGGACCAGCCTGACCTACGAATACCCCACGGATATCGGGGATCCGTACTACCCGGTGCCGCGGGCCGAAAACGAAGCGCTCTACAAGCGCTATGAAGCGCTCTCCGCAACCTGTCCGGACGTGTGGTTTGTCGGCCGCCTGGCAACATACCGCTACTACAATATGGATCAGGTGGTCGGACAGGCTCTGGCTACTTTCGCCCGCATCCAAAGGAGCGTCCCGGAATGGGCAAGCGCGGGAAAGACGTCGTTGGCGGGCCTGGCGGTAAGTACTCCGTCACCCCGGAGTTAAATTTGGGCGGGGCAAAATCAGAAGGAGAATTGCGATGGACACAAACTTCAACTCGGAGAGCCGTTCGATCTTCATTGTTGGCTTGCGCAACGCGCATGCAATGGAGAACCAGGCGCTGTCGATCATGAAACCACAGGTAGAGCGTATTGAGAATTATCCAGAGGTGGCCGATCGCTTGCGCCGGCACATTCGGGAGACCGAAGGCCAAATCACGCGGCTCGAGGCGGTTCTGGAGGGGCTCGATGAAGAGCACTCCACTCTCAAGGACACAGCCCTGTCGATGGTTGGTAGCATGGCTGCCATGGGCCACTCGATGGCCGGCGACGAGATCATCAAGAACAGCCTGGCGAATTTCGCCTTCGAGAACTACGAGATTGCCGCCTACAATTCGCTGCTGGTGCTCGCCGAGGCTGGCGGATTTCAGGATGCTGAAATGGCCCTCAAGCAAAATCTGAGCGAAGAGGAAGCCATGGCCGATTGGCTGAAGGAAAACCTAAGCGACGTCACCCTGCGGTATGCCAAGTTGCGCGAGGAGGGGGAAACCGCAAAAAGCTGATCCAAGGGCGCGGGGGGCGTCCATCGCTGGCGCCCTGCCCATGGTTTTGTCGGCCACGCTTTCAGCGGTTCGGCACGAACAGGTCTTGCTGACGAATCAGTTCATCCGCAATTGGCTGGCGGAGGCGTCGCAGGCCATCCGCCTGGATGACCGAAAACAGCCCCACTTCGGCATGGCGGGAATTATCCCATCCGGGATAGGCGGTTATCGGATACAGGCAAATACCCTCAATCGGTGCTTCGAGGCTCATTGCCGCACGCACCTCGTCGCAGACATAATGGAGCCAAGCCGGCCCGCCGGATCCCTCCGAGCCGGTCTCGGCGATGAACATGGGCTTGCCGTATCGATGAGCGACCTCGATCAACATTTCCGACAGAGCCCGGTACTCGTGGTGCCCCATCGGAATGGTCGGCCCATTTATGTACCATTGATTGTGCGGGTAGAAATTCAGGCCAACGGCGTCGACAACGTCTTCGCTCCCGCCCAACTCAGGTTCGACGCGGCCCAGCAACAGGTCGTAAGCCTCGAACTGTCCCAGTCGGGCGTTTTCGGCCCGGCGCCGTTCGGCGCGGGTCCGGTCGCGGGGAGCGATATGGATGAGCGGCTCGGCCCAGACAAACCTGCATGCTGGGTCGACCTGCCGCATTGCACGAACACCCGCGATGGCAGCCTTGACGAGATGCCGCTTGAACCATCCGCGTTTGTTCGGCCCCACGCGCGGGAAATAGCCGACCTCAACAGCCCAGGCGAAGAAGGAGATCTCGTTGATTGGACACAACAGAGGCGATGTTCCGGTAATCGAGCGGTGCACCCTCACGGCCTCGGCCGCAAACGAGGCATAGGCATCGATGAAATGCTGCGACCCCTGATCGACGTGGTCTGGGGATCCGTAGTGGAAGATGTCCCAGATGACCTGGACACCTGCCGTTTGGGCTGCCTCGACCATAGGCGCCCAACTTGACCAGTCATAGGTTCCGGGAGCGGTTTCGATCAGGTGCCAGCGCAACCCGTCGCGGATGGTGCGAAGGCCGAGTTCGGCACAGCCGCGGTAGTCGCCCAGGGCATGCAAATTGTGCGAGGTCGCACGAATAAGGTCGAGGCGAACGCCGTCCTTGCGCCGATGCGAGGAGCATTCAAACCCCGCCATGAAAAAACTGGCAAAGCGCCAAGCACCGGAAACCGAAGCATCCACCTCCTGGCCCTTCGTGCGTGCCGCCTCGTTCATTCGAAGTCTCCTTTGGTCAGTCGGCTTCGCACTCGGCCGGATTGTTCGGAGCGAGAACTGCCTTGGAGAAACCGCATCCGTTCGGGCAAGCAGCATCCCCCTGCTCAGTTCGGCATACCCCTCATTCTTACGTGACCGAGTAGTGCCGAACCGATTGGTCGTGTCTTTGTTCCGGTGGTCCACCGTCCGGTAGCTGGGTGGCGAACGCAAATCAGGAACAAGGCGGCCCGAGCCAAGTTCGGGGATGTACCACCGGCATCGATCAGCTCGGCCGGATGCTCGGCAAACAACAGAGGCACGGGATCACATGACCGTTCAAATTCGACTTTCCGATATCGACCGCGCCAGGCGCGAGGATCGTGGCGACGGCGCTTGGAATATCGCACCAGATCTGGGCTATTTGCGATTGGCAATCGTCAATGTCGTGTTCTTCGGCGCACCGGGCAGCGGAGATCGCAAATGGGTGCTGATCGATACAGGGTTGCCGACGTCCCGGAGCAGCATCCTTGCGGTCGCGGAAAAGCGCTTTGGGACTGACACGCGGCCGGCCGCGATCATCTTGACTCACGGCCATTTCGACCATGTGGGAACGGTTCTGGACCTTGCGAATACGTGGGACGTGCCTGTCTTCGCACACCCGCTCGAGCGCCCTTATCTGGACGGAACCACGTTCTATCCGCCACCGGACCCCTGGGTAGGGGGTGGACTGATGGCATTGCTTTCGCCGCTCTTTCCACGCGGGCCGATCGATCTTGGGGACCGCTTGGTGTCCTTGCCTGCCGACGGATCGATCCCCGGGATGCCCGGATGGCAATGGCTGCACACGCCAGGACACGCCCCGGGGCATATCTCGCTCTGGCGGGAGGAAGACCGCTCTCTGATCGTGGGAGACGCTTTCATCACCACGGGTCAGGAGTCGGTCTATGAGGTCGCCGTTCAGGATCTCGAGATGCACGGTCCGCCACGCTATTTCACGCCCGACTGGGATGCGGCGGAAAGATCGGTGAAGCGCTTGGCCGCACTGAAGCCGCAGATGGTCATCAGCGGACACGGGGCGGCGGCTGCGGGCGTGGGCATGCGCCAAGCTCTCGACAGCCTGGCTGATCGGTTCAGCCAGTTGGCCGTGCCGCCGAAAATGAAATTCGTGCGCGAGCCAGCGTCCCAGATAGCTAGAGCGTGATGAGATTAGTTTCGGTCATAGCCGGAGTTTTCGAAGTAGTGTGAGCATTCTGTCGGTGTGATGCGGTTGAGAATTTGGCCGATCGCGTCGCAGACGGTTTGGACGGTGCGGCTTGCT